>CAYVIE010000158.1:0-6955 GCA_964451355.1 uncultured Desulfobacteraceae bacterium | reverse complement strand
ATTTCAAAAAATTAGCCTTTACTTTACATTAAATTTTAACTGCGAAACTTCAGTTTAAAAAATTAATCTCTTCACCTTGACGATGGCAGGCAATTCACTTATGTTCAAGTTTCCGGATCTCTTGGCGGTTTCCCGTATACCAGATAAGCGATAAGTGATTCGTTGTTAATAATAAACTCTATCGAACCGTTCAAGTACAACAGATATGTGACAAAGCCATGCAAATATCAATGCATGGTTCAATGGAGAAATAATTACAATGAAAAAGCATAAATACACTCACGAATTTGTGGAAACATACGGTGAATCCATTATGTTCGGATGGGACAGGAAGACCGATGAAGCCGCAGTTACTTGTTACCTGCAGATGTTTTCAGATGACAAACTTCTTGCGACATTACTTCCCCGGTTAAGCAATGAAGAGCTAACAGAAATCTACGACCTTATAAACAGAATAATCAAGGCGCACCTTGAAGAACCTGAATATCACGCTCTGTTTCTAAAGGAAGATCATTGAGGATCTCGGGCTTGTAAAAATCCTGATTCATAAATGATGGACTCGCAACAGTCCATCATCATTGATGCTATAAATATTTGCCTTTCATCTCAAATTATTAGTAACTATTCAACACAAGGAAATAAACTTCATGTTCGATACCGGCTATCTCGAAAAATATGCGGATGTTCTTTTGTGGGGTCTTGAAACAGCCCGGAATGCACCAGTGAAAGATGGAGACATCATCCTGTTACGGTATGATTTCGGAGCCTTGGGACTCGTGGAAAAGGTCTATGAAAAGCTTTTAAAAATCGGTGCAAACGTTGTTTTGCGGGCATTGTTGACACCTGCCATGGAAAAATCCTTCTATATATCTGCCAGGGATTATCAACTTGCCTTTATCCCACCGGGAGAATCATTGCTTTACAATAATTTACACGGCCAGATTGTCATACTAGCGCCTGCTTCCCTCACACACTTGAAGGAAGTAAATCCTGCCAAAATAGCCATGAGGATTAAAAACACAAAAATCCTAAAAGAGATACTCGACACAAGAGAAGAAAAAGGTGAATATAGCTGGACGCTTGCCATGTATCCTACAAAAGCTCTTGCGGAACATGCCGGAATCTCAATGAAGGAATACGAAAAATGTATGGCAGCCGCCTGCTTTCTCGATACATCGGCTCCTGTTGAAAAATGGAATGAAGTATACCGGGAAGCCGGAAAAATAAAAAAGCGTCTCAACAGTATGAGTATAAAAAAATTAAGAGTTGAATCTTCAAACGTGGACATCGAGATAACACAGGGCATAAAAAGAAAATGGATCGGGGTTTCAGGCCACAACATACCGAGTTTCGAGATTTTTGTTTCTCCTGACTGGAGGGGCACAAATGGCATTTATTATGCGGATCAGCCTTCCTTCAGGAGTGGGAACCGCATTTCTGACATAAGGATTGAATTCAAGGATGGAGAAGTCAGCTCAGCCACGGCAGAAGAAGGGGAAAAATTCTTGAAACTCCTGCTCGAAACAGATCCGGGAGCAAGGCGAATAGGTGAATTTTCACTTACTGACAAAAGGTTTTCAAGGATAAACAGGTTCATGGCGAACACATTATTTGATGAAAACTTCGGTGGTGAATTCGGCAATTGCCACATTGCACTCGGATCCGCATATACCGACACTTATGACGGGAATCCCGCAGAACTGACAACAAAAGATAAAGAATCCCTTGGGTTCAATGATTCAGCCATCCATTGGGATATTGTCAACACGGAAGACAAAAGGGTTACGGCATTTCTTGAAGGCGGGGGAAAAACCGTTATATATGAGTCCGGTCTTTTTACATTATGAGCCATAAACCATTAGATCTCAGAGGATGCTGATCCGGAAAAATTGGGGCGTTTTCCCGCGCGTTATCTGATTTAAGATCAACCGTCCGATATAGCTTATTATTATCCGGTTCCCTTCGCATATCAGGCATACGGGAAAACGATCACGGATCCAGGCTCAGGAGATAGTCTGCGACCCGCGGTTTTGCCACATGTGATTTTAAAAAGGAAGAGGGAAAAATGCGGCAACCTTTTCGTCTGGAAAACAGGATAATGCATTATGAGTGGGGTTCCACCACTGCTATACCAGAGCTTCTCGGAATAGATACAGACGGGAAAACACCATATGCTGAACTTTGGATGGGCGCTCATCCGAAGGCCCCGTCTATTGCGCTGACAGATGGAAAAAGGATCCCCTTGAATGACCTGATCGCGGAATATCCTGAAGATCTTTTAGGTCCGTATATTATTAATAAATTTGGCCCGGAGCTCCCATTTCTATTTAAAGTCCTGGCCGCTTCGGTTCCTCTTTCCATACAGGCCCACCCTGATTCAAGGCTTGCAAAAGAAGGCTTTAAGCGTGAAAACCTCCGTGGCCTACCAGTGAATTCACCTTCCAGGAACTACAGGGATCCAAGGCACAAACCCGAGTGTCTATGCGCTCTTGAGCCATTCTGGGCACTTTGTGGTTTCAGGGAACCGTTCAGGGCGGCATTCATGCTCTCGTCCGTCTGCCCGGTCTCTCTTGCGCCGGAAATAAGTATTCTCCGGTCAGGAGGAGAGAATTCACTGAAAGCCTTTTTCTATTCCACATTAAACATGGAGCCTGAACGAAAAAAGCTGGTTATAAAAGAGACTATTTCAAGGGCCGAAGCCATAGGCACTCCTGAAGCATCATGGTGTCTGAAAATTTACAAGTACTTTCCCAATGACATCGGCATCATCGCTCCTTTCTTTTTGAACCTTGTGAAACTTCAGGCAGGAGAAGCCATATTCCTCAAACCGCAAAGGTTGCATTCCTATCTATCTGGCATGGGACTAGAACTAATGGCAAACTCTGATAACGTACTGCGCGGAGGGCTTACTTCAAAGCATATTGACAAAGAGGAACTCATGCGAGCTGTTTTTTTCGAACCTGAAAGGCCTCCCCTGCTCCGGCCACACCCGAATAATGATTATGAGAACACCTATCCAGTTAATGCGGAAGAATTTTGTCTTTCAAGAATAATGCTCAGACGCGATGACAAATATATACAAGAAAAAGTCAAAGGTCCCGAAATCTTGTTATCACTTTCAGGTGAAGCAAAAATATTTTCTGAATCGTTAATAGAAGGCATAATAATCAAAAAAGGAGAATCCGTCTTCATTCCAGCCCTGACCGGTTCTTACTACATCAAGGGCGAAGCAGAAATTTACAAGGCACATATACCGTGAGATTTGATATTTAACCTGAAATCGTGACGGGAAGTGGTGGGTTTTTATAAAATAAATCATTTATCAACGGCACCGTAAACTTTCATGATTTGCTGCTATTACCCCCGGGCAATATAATAAGGCTGCCTTTCTCCCTGGCCTAAAGGGTTGTTCCTGAATGAAACTCTGGGTAAATGAAATTTTCTACAGCATACAAGGAGAGGGACTCGACGCTGGGCGTCCCTGTGCTTTCGTGCGTCTTGCAGGATGCAATCTTCGTTGCTCGTATTGTGATACAAGGTATGCATACCATGATGGAAAACAAATGTTGATAGAATCCATCATAAAAAAAATCAAAACCTTCAGGTGCAGTCTTGCCTGTATTACAGGTGGAGAACCCCTTTTGCAGCCCGAAACCCCCAAACTGATAAATCTGCTAATAAATGAGGGGTTCAAGGTGATCCTCGAGACGAACGGAAGCATTGATATCGGGCAGACAGCCCCGGAATGTTTCCGGGTAGTGGATGTTAAATGTCCGGGAAGCGGTGAAGAACAAAGTTTCAACCCGGCCAACATCAAGTGGTTGACGACAAGGGACCAGGTTAAGTTCGTTGTTTGCGACAAGCACGATTTTGAATTCGCAAAGGCTTTTATAGACAAGTACCTGTCGGACAAGCCACGCATCAGCCTGCTATTTTCTCCGGCATGGGGTATACTGCAACCAGGCAAATTAGCGCGCTGGATGCTTGACGAGGGGATAGATGCCAGACTGAACCTGCAACTTCACAAAATCATTTGGCCGGACATGGATCGTGGAGTTTAAATCCATCCGGGCCCGGCACAACGGGGCGTTTTTTGGGGCAGATGGCAATACCGATGGTAGTATAGCAACAATCTGAATCCATAACTGAAAATGACAGAGTAAAAAATTTTTACAGGAAAACTCTCACGGAGCCCTGAAAAATTTAGCCCCCAAACCAGGAACAGAACAAGATGATAGATTCAGAAAAAAAAGCTGTAATACTGGTAAGTGGCGGAATAGATTCCGCGGTCACCCTGGCCATCGCCAGGTCTGAAGGTTTCCATTGTATCGCGCTGAGTTTCGATTACGGCCAGCGACATAGGGTCGAACTGGAATATGCAAAAAAAATCGCTGCTGATTTTGCCTCAAGACATGTAATCATACCGATCGATTTCACAAAAATCGGCGGATCAGCATTGACTGATGAAATCCCTGTCCCCAAGTCCAATGAATACAGGAAGGATCCTGCGGAAATACCGATTACCTATGTACCGGCAAGGAATACGATCTTCCTTTCCTTTGCTCTTGCGCTTGCAGAGACATCCAATGCCGAGTCCATATTCATAGGGGCAAATGCCATAGATTTCAGCGGATACCCTGATTGCCGTCCAGGCTATATTTCTGCGTTTGAAATAGTCGCAAACATGGGCACCAAGACAGCGGTGCAACAAAAAAGAAGGTTTACCATACGGGCTCCGCTAATAAAACTCACCAAGGCTGAAATAATCCTGAAAGGAATCCAGCTGGGAGTCGACTTCAGGCATACAAACAGCTGCTATGACCCTGATCCAGACGGTCGGGCCTGCGGATCTTGTGACAGCTGCCTTATAAGAAAAAAAGGGTTCCTGGAAGCCGGAATACCTGATCCAACATCCTATCGGACAACAGGGGATCCGGATGGATAAAGCCAGGCTGAATAAAATCAAGGTCGCGGTGATACATTATCACCTTAAACCCGGAGGTGTAAGCACTGTCATATGCAATCAGGTCAAGGCACTGAAAGATCGGGTCTCCTGGCTGATCATCTGCGGTGATCCTGCAGGGGCATCGCTCAATGCTGAAATTGCATGCATCAAGGATCTCGATTATGATTCACGAACCTGCGAACCTGCACCACCTGAAACCACTGCAGAAGCCATCAGGGCCGCTATTTATGAAAAATGGCCGCATGGCTGCGATATCATTCATGTGCACAACCCTTTATTAAAGAAAAATAACAGATTATTAAAGATCCTCTCTTTATTGCAAAACATGGGATTCAGGCTGTTGTGCCAGGTACACGATTTCGCAGAAGATGGGCGGCCCTTCTCTTTTTATGAGGATCAGGATTACCCTTCTGACTGTCATTATGGTGTGATCAATTCCAGGGACAAAGAGATATTGATCTCGGCAGGACTGAAACCACATGGTGTCCATCTGATAAGAAATACCGTATCAACGCTTCCTTCAGAGGACCATCCCGGCATTCCACGGGATATCGTTCTTTACCCAGTCAGAGCCATAAGAAGAAAAAATATCGGGGAAGCCATACTGCTTCACTTGCTCTTGTTCCAGGATAAGCCTCTTTTTTTCACCCTCCCCCCCAATTCTTCTCCTGATATTGAAGCTTACAATGACTGGCGCAAATATACGAAAAACAGAGGCCTTCCGGTTTTATTCAATGCTTCTTGTTCATATCCCTTTTCCGGACTGGTTAAGTCATCAGCAATGCTCATCACTACCAGTATCACGGAAGGGTTTGGTTTTGCTTTTCTAGAAGCATGGACTGCAAAAAAACTTTTGTGGGGAAGACGGTTATCCGGCATATGCACAGACTTTGAAAAAAACGGAATCGACTTGAGCCACTTGTACGACAGGCTCCTGGTTCCTTTGGATTTCTTCGACGAGGAATCATTTTCCCTATCATGGCGCAATGCAATGACATTCGCACTCAAACGCTTCGGCCTGCCAGGCGGACAAAATATGGTCTCAGGGTTTTACAAATCAATAACAAAATCCGGTACCATCGATTTTGGATTCTTATCTGAACCCTTCCAGCGGCAGGTGCTCGATCGTATCATCACTTCACCTGCTGCCAGGGACAGGTTGCTACATTTAAACAAGGATGGCCTTTTACAAGACATCCTTCGTAATGCCGGCCGACTGATACTATCCAACAAAAAGGCTGTCTCTCACTCATATAATAGCGAGAAATGCGGGCATGAACTTTTCGAGATCTACCACAAAATAATACGAACCCCTGTAAAACATGTTTTAGATAAGAAAAAACTGGCCAAAGCCTTCGTGGATCCAGAAAAATTCAGTCTTTTGAAATGGGGCTCCCATGAAATTTGAAGAATTGATTAAAAAACATGTTAAACCTCTCAAGCCGGTTCCAACCGGGCTGGAGCCATCCTGGAGGTGCGGCCCTGACATGGACGCCGTCCTTTTTGATATTTACGGCACATTGCTTGTGAGTGGTTCCGGAGACATCGGAAATAGCATGTCTGAAGGCGGAAACTGGGAATTGATTGCCCCGGTGCTTTCATCATATGGGTTCAAAATTTCCTGGCAAAAGGCCCGTAAAGAATATTTCATGCTCATTGAATCGCGCCACAAAGAATTAAAGGAACAAAACATCTGTTATCCTGAAGTCAGAATCGATGAAATATGGTCGGAAATACTCGACACGCCGGACCTGGGCCTTGCCAGGCGTGTGGCCCTGGAAGTAGAACTGATCATCAATCCGGTATGGAAAATGCCCGGACTTAGAGCAGCCGTTTCAGAGTTACACAAAAATGGAATAAAGCTGGGCATTATTTCCAATGCACAGTTCTATACAGAGCCGGTGCTCAGTTTTTTCCTGGAACAACCACTTTCTGACGCCGGATTCAACCAGGAACTCTGCTTGTACTCTTATAAATTTAGCCGGGCAA
>CAYVIE010000157.1:0-6987 GCA_964451355.1 uncultured Desulfobacteraceae bacterium | reverse complement strand
GATGCAAGATCCAATTATCATAATCCCCGTGAAGAGTCGATCGCAATGATCCGGGAGAAATGCCGCAGGATAATCTGGCTCAACCCTGAGCCAGAGGAGTTCTGGAATACTGGTGACAGTGAGATGATGACCTACATGGCTTACTGTCACGAGGTAAGACCATGCAGGAACCTGTCCCAGCTTGCCGATTTCATAGAGGATCTTGTCCTGTGATCAACGTGGCTGATATTCCCCTTTTTGATGGCTCTGAGCTGGAAACAGGCGCGGCGCGCACTGGTATTGAGGTAATCTTGCCTTTTGACAGTCTTTCCAATCAACAGGGTATTCCCGGTGAAATCAAAAACGCCCTTGCCCGGGCCGGGCTGTTGTATCCCAGAATCCAGGGAAAAAGTGCGGATTTGGTATCATGCTGCAAGATAGCCTGGAATTTGGCTGCTGCAGGGGGGAATCTGGGTATTCTTCTTTACTGGGCCGTGACGGTTTGCGCCTGCCAGACAGCCATTGATCCGTTTGCACCGGACCGGTGCAGGCAGGAGCTTCTTTCCGGGATCTCCCGTGGTGACCTGGTGGTCTCTTTTGCAGTATCAGAGCCTGGGGCGGGCGCCCATCCCAAAAGGCTGTCCACTGCGGCGCAGCCTTTTCAAGGCGGGTTTCGCATCAGCGGAGAGAAGATTTTTGTCACCAACGGGCCAGAGGCTGATATCTTCATTATATTGGCAAGGACAGGGCGTTGCAATGACAAGAATCTTTTTGACGCCTTTATTCTCGAAAAAGGGGAGCAGGGGCTTGATGTTTCCACAATGGAGATCGGCGCATTGCGGCCTGCCACTCATGGAAGGATAAGCATGACCGATTGCTTTGCTCCGGCTGGAAAACTTCTTCAAGCAGATGGATTTGCTTACGATCTTATAGCAAAGAGATTCCGTTTCGTTGAGGCGAGGCTGCTTTTTTTCGCCTTGATGGGGGCAATTGCTCATGCGGTCCTGGGTGCAGCAGGCATGGCAAGCGGCCCGGGCGCCGGGCGGGCGGGGCCATCCAGCCTGAATACGAGCAAAAAAGCACTTGCTGTCAACCTTTTTGATCTTGCCGGAAATACTCTGGGCCTGCTCAAGGGACAAGATGCAACCACTGCTGCTTTGCCCCTTGGATATGTAAAAGAAGCCCTGGGCAGGGTTAAAACAACTATAGATCTTTTTCCGGCCGGGACGGGCAATGACCTCTCAGCGCTGGTAAATGATGCGGGGATATTGATCAATCTGGCTGCCAGGCAAGGGCGCGCATAGGGCTATGGGTATCATGGTGAATCGTTTTAGGCCTGACGTCAGATCCTTCCGCCGCTCCAATGGAGTTTTGCCTTGAGCACATCAAAGTAGTTTTTATTCGGCATCCTTATCATTTTGACAGGATGAGGGCTTTTCCTGATCCGGATCAGGTCCGAGGCTGTAACAGGGTGGGCTACCTGGCCATCTGCTGTAAGAAGTATGTCTTTTTCTTTTTCTCCGATCCTGATCTCCACCAGAACGTTGTCTGGCACCACCAGAGGGCGGTTGGTCAGAGTGAAAGGGCATATAGGGGAGAGAATAATCCCTGATACCGCTGGATGGAGGATAGGCCCCCCTGCTGCAAGGGAATAGGCTGTGGAACCGGTTGGAGTTGCAACAATAAGCCCGTCGCTCCGGTATGTAGTCAGAAAATGCTGGTTTATGAATGTGTCAAAGCTTGCAAGCCTTGCCTCGGCTCCCTTGTTCACCACAGCATCGTTTAAGGCTGTCTCCTTGGCTATAACCTTCCCGTCCCGCAGGATCTCTATATCAAGGCGCATCCTTTTTTCGATTATGTATGCGCCTGCCAGGATGGCTTGAGCTGCTGCATAGAGATCCCTTGCCCCTGTTTCAGCCATGAATCCCAGGTCGCCGAATTTTACTCCAATGATAGGTATACCGGCATCACCTATGAACCTTGCGGCGCTTAAAAAAGTGCCGTCACCACCCATGACTATAACGCAGTCCAGTTCGTCTATGGAGCTTTTGCCCTCAGGGCTTTTGCATTCGATCCTGTCTTTTTCAGGTGCTGGAGGCGTGATCCGGCAGACGGTTGCCCCATGGTCCTGGAGCCATTTGAAAAGTTCCCGCGCGCTTTTCTGGGCATCTGGTGCCTCTTTTACATAAAGACATATATGCATGATGCTGTCTCCCGCATTATATCAGTTTGTCCAGGCAATACCTCTGATGATCTCGTAAATTTTCATGATTGCAGCTAATCATGAAAGTTTACAAGTCCATAATCTCTGGTTGGTTTACAGGGTAATGAGCTTGTTTTGCAAGGATTCTCTTGTGCCTGTAAAATTTTTTGGTATTTATGAATAGTTACGACTCTAACATTCTTAAGATTGTTTTTGAGGAATTTTATCTTGACACTTGAATCATGTTTAATTATCGTAAACAACGTTTATCTTTTGAATGTAAATGGATCAAATAGGGTTTCAATATATATGGAGCAGCTTATGGAACCGAAACATGCTTGCAGTCGGATCATAATAGCAGTTGTATTATTTTCATTTGCCCTTTGCTGTTATCCTCTTGCTGCAAGCGCCGAGATGAAGGTGCTTGATGATAGCACCCTCGGGGCCATCTATGCCGAGGGCTTTTCATCAGACATAACCGGGTTCTCGGATTTTTCCATCACCCAGGATGCCTCGGATCCGAATATAGCTTATGCCAACATATCCTTAAGCATTTTGTCTTCCTCGTATATCGAGATTGATTCTCTCAAGCTAGGCTATCATGACGAGTATGATTACAAGACACCTACCCCTAGTTTCATGTGGGACCAGGACTGGACTAACGTAATCATAGGGGGCGATTTCGAGGATCCCAATAAGGACTTTATTGCCAAGAACTTCTATCTTGAGGCTGAATTTGAAAACATAAATAACAATACCAGCAGGAAACTTCTTTCTATAACCCTTGGCGCCGACTATGTCGGTGGTACGATCACGGCGGATTTTAATAGCTTTTCAGGCACCATAGATGATTCCAATGATAATACACCCGAATATAATGGACATGGCCTGAATCTCGGCACCAAGACCATAACATGTGATCCTGACAATGACGGTGCGGATTCCCATTTCTCCATGAAGATTTCCATTGATGGTTATGACAAGGGTTACTGGATGACCTTTACAGAAGCTACAGTGACTCCCTGATTTTTGATAAGCGTTTTGATGCCGGATATGTGAGGAAAGTGTATCTGTCTGCGGGGGTGGCTGATACACTGGAATCACAGAAATCCGGCACAAAAAAAAGCCCTGGATTTTCCGGGGCTTTTTTTTGTGGGTATAAATCCAAGTATTCTTAAAGGCTGGTTCAATCGAGTGGTTTCCAGCGTCCTTCAAGCCTTTGCATAACTTGCGGCAGAGTAGTATATTCCATCTCCTCCATGGGCAGGCGGTGGGGTTCGAAGGGGCCATGCCTGCGCAGATGATCTGCAATGGTGTTGCACATTTTTCTTGCCTCATCAAAGCCCACGTCGTCGAAAAGATCTCTCGGGCCCACAAGTTTTCCCTCTGCAAGCTGGAATCCAAGGGCTATTACCCTGGAGGGGCCGTCAAAACGGCTGGGTGTTGCCTGGGAGACAGGGACCGGCATGAGCGGTCCCGCATGAGAGCCTCTCATCCATCCTTCTGAAATATGCGGCATTGTGAAGGGTTCCAGCACCTCTCCCACAGCAGGGAATTCTCCCTGGCAGCGGACTATCATTACGGGGTCGTCTTTGCCGACATACTTGCCGGCCATCATGGAAAGTCTTTCGGTTGAAGATACAGAAGCGATATTTCCTTTCTTGGTATATACAGCTTTTATGACGTAACGGCCGGTGGCTCCGATAAAAACCAGCAAATCGTATATCTCTTCGGGTGCGTCAAAGGTAATCTTTTTGTGGCCTTTTACATCGTGGACTTCGAAACGGAAACCATCATGGAGAGCCGGAGAGATTACAAGCCCTGCTGTGTTGAAAGGGTCAGCAAACATTTTGTATAAAGGCATATTCCATGCGCCGGCAGAAGTTTTATCGGCCATGAATATGACAACCGGTTCTGATTTTCTTTCCTCGAATTCCATTTCCGCCACGCCGGGCCCCATTCCCTTGACAGTTCCGGAAAAGGCGTCAGATAAAAGATCCTGGCCAGCTCCATAAAGTTTCAACTCTTTTGCGACATTTGCAGCCGCTTCGAAGATATTCCAGGTAAGGGTATGGATCTCCTGGTTCTCGGTTCCTTTGTCATGGGTGATTATCAGCTCAAGATCATCGCCACAGGCAGTGACATGGAAGTCTATTATCTTACCCTGTTTTTTTGCATCTTCTAATCTGGTTTGGGCCTCTGAGACGAGATCGGGGTGAATAGCGGAATGCCCGACAAAACCACCAACATCAGCCTTGATTACGCTTAATGTTACCTTTTTGCCCATATCCACCTCCTTGTCAGTTTTTTTGAAAACTGTTGTCATGAGTCAGCACATGCAGATCGGGATCCAGCAACGATCTTCATCTCCAATGATGATGATCTCGTAAGATGTTGCGGGAAGGATCCGGCGACGAAATCGGCAAAAGCATCTCCTTGTCCGTAGCATCTTGTTTAACTTGACTCTGTTTGTGGATATAAATTTCCGGCTGAACCGGTGTGGTTTTCTATAAAGGGGCTTTATGAAATTATTATTATTGAATATTTAAAAATAATCCTTGTTTTATTCATGATCAAGGGTAAGAAGTTAAAAAGGTTCATCCGACTAATATGTGCTTAGTCTTGTGAATAGCCATAATTTTGGATTAACAGAAAATTTAAAAACTATTTTGAATTTTTCGATAAGCTGCGTTAACTTTTGTACTTCCAGCATGATGTTGAAGCTTATTATCCATCCCTGGAATTATATATATAGTTGAAAAAAACGGCTATGGTACCAATGAAAATTTGATATAATCTATGTCGGCCGTCCAGTTTCCCCGTGAGGATAATGCCTTGCGGGGCAGGTAAATAGTGGAGTTGCCAGGTAGGAGGCCTTTTGCGTCTCCCACCTGGAAGAATGTGTTAACGGATCATCCGAATAAAACACCCGCCGCCACCGCCGCCATCCTGATTTTCATCAGGCCCTTTATTCAGCTCTGAGCCTGTAATCAGAGCTAGCCCCGAGGGGTCGATAATGATTCCGTTCGCAACCCCATCTTCGTCATTCGAACCACCATCCAAAAGCGTTAGGGTTACGGACCTGCGCGTAGCTGAAAATTCAGCGGAATCGCTGATGTCTATCCACTTACTGTTATGAAATTTATACCACCCGCATCCAGTGGGTGCGTAAGTGGGTAGATAAACCTCAACTTTGACCGTCCCCCCGATGGCATCAGCTTTTAGGGTGAAATCAAATAGCCCGTAAGGAAACGTGAGATAGTCGGGGGGTAGTAAGGTAACATTGATGAGGTTAACGGCCCTGAAACTCACGATGCTTCCACCCGAAAGCACACGGATCCCAACATAGTCTTCAGATACGGTGGGCATCGGGATTGCGTTAGGTGGAAAGTCTGTCACTCCGTTATCAGAAATATGCACAATACAGGTGTCATTATGCTGGAGTCCAGAATCATCAATAACTTCAAGGAGAAACTCTATCTCGGCTCCATCCGGCCCCACCGGAGGTGTGACAAAGGTCGGTTGTATGGCCGTGCGATCTGAGAGCGTCACATAGGGTCCTTTTGTTTGGAACCAGATATACTGAATAATTTCGCCATCGGGGTCGTTAGATCTGGATGCGTCGAGTGTGACTGTATCCCCTTCTGTTACCTCAAAGTCTGGCCCGGCATCGGCCGTGGGTCGTTGTATTCTGACGCCCCCCCCGTATGCATTTACATCAATAAGACACGTGTCGCTAGAAAGGATTCTCCCCTCTTTCTCGATAAGGTCGAGTTCGAAGACAAGCGAGGAAGGGCTATCCGGGGCTGTAAACCCGGCAACAAGCCTGTCCAACGGTTCAATCTGTACGGATGGACCGGAAATTTGGACCCAGCGCCAGTCGATATCGGCATATTCAATTGATGAGGCACTTCCGTCAAGAGTTACATAGTCTCCCGTGAATACGACCTGATCCGGCCCAGCGTCAGCCTTGGCCATGGAATCAGGGGCACCGCCAGCAATCATTTCTATCCTGAGATTGTCAAGCCAGAGCTTGCCAGTTAAAGTGCCGAACTGGAAGGTAAAACGGACAAGGGATTTGTCCTCAGTTATATTTGAGGCGGTAAATCTTGCGATACATTTTTCCCATCCGGTTTCTTTCAAGATAAAGGTTTTCCAAAGTCCCATGTTTGTCCAAGGGGCAGTATCCTTTCCCGCCTCTATACTTATTATCTGGCCCGGATGTTCACTCTTTGCGAAAAACGAGATACGATACTCTTTGCCGTTTTCAAAGTCGATCCCCAGGATTTTGAGCTGCCTTTGGAAGATTTCTGCAAGGGGCGACCCGCAGTCTATCTCAAGGCATAACCCTCCATCATTTCCGCCTTTTGAGTTTACAAGAACAGGTGGATGGGCCGGGTCGTGGTTTTCAACCACAAAACCGGGATAACCATCATCGAAATTTTCGGTAAAAGGCAGGGTGTAAAGAGACGCTGGAGGAGGCGTATCACCTTGCTGTGTAATTTTTACTATTTTCCCAGCCACAGTAAAGGAAGCGGACCGATTTGAGGTGTTGTTGTTTTTATCGATGTGAAGAGTCAGGCTTCCCGGTCCAGAGCCGAAGTCGGTTGACAGAGTTATCCACGAGACCGATGGGCTAGTACATGACCATGCGCAGGATTGTGCCGTTGAGATATTGATAGTTTTCGTGCCCCCACTGGGTTCTACGCTAATGGTTGTGGGAGCCACGGTGAACGAGCATACGGGTTCAGGAGGAGGCGTATCACCTTGCTGTGTAATTTTTACTATTTTCCCAGCCACAGTAA
>CAYVIE010000156.1:0-7109 GCA_964451355.1 uncultured Desulfobacteraceae bacterium | reverse complement strand
AAGGCCCACTGATTCACCATCATAGGCGTGCCTGACAAACCTAAAGCACCAGTTGATATACTCTGTGCTTCCGATTTTATCCTGCGCCCATGCGATAGCCTCTGGTACTTTTCTGTTTGCATAGGCACTTGACACAAAAACAATGCCGGTAAATAGAACCATAAGGATTTTTGTTGTGATAACAAATGACTTTTTGTAATTTAAAGAAAACATGGTTTTCCTCATTAGGTTAGGGTTGTTGGGGATAGGACGGTTCTCCGTCCCTGCCTGAAGATCCACTTTCATTTATTTGTTTATGCATAATTATAGGAATTATGTTTCGTTTAAAGGGGTAAACCCTGACAAAAGTTTTGTGTATCTGCTGCTTCCGTTTGTCAGAATTATCTGAAAGTTGTTCTCGCTGCTGCCGCTGCGAATAACATGCCGTCTACTACATGCGAATAACGCAGGCTATGGGGTTTATGGTGAATAGAGAAGATTACACTGCATATTGACAGCTCACATAATCGTAGCCATAAAGACCGAAAGCATAATATAAGAAGCTTGTGGATATGACATTCATCTCCTTAATAAAAAGTTTTTCCTTCACCCATATGTGAATATAATAGTCTGTTTTTTATACAAAATGTACCCAATTCCCGGATGAACTTTAGTTGCTTTTGGTTTGTTGTTGTCATTTTTTTGGGCCGTCATTTTTTTGCCTCCTTGATTATTTCGTTTTTCTTGAACCAGCGACATAAAGTATTGGTTAATTGTAAGTCATCATTTCAAGCCGCTGTAACATGAAATGTTGCCAAGTGGTGTTACTTGAATTTGGTCAAGCTGTTGAGTATTATTAAATAAATGTTTATACGTATCTATGTCGCGGATGCTCGTCCGGTCGCCCACTGATTCAGGGTATAAAGTCTTATTACTCAATGCTTGCCGTTGAGTAACTATTGCAACCTTAAGGGGCTGAATTCGGTTGCCTGAGCAATAAGATCTTTTACTTACATATTCGGCGTTGATGTTAACTTTTTTTAAGCCTCGGACATTTTTTTGAAAGGATTGCAATATGGCAAGGAAGGTTTTTTTATCGTTTCTCGGGGTCAATAAGTATGAACCTTGCAGGTACAAGCTTGGAGACAATTTGCCACAGGATTCAGACTCCGCCAAAAAAGAAGTGGTTAGATTCGTCCAGGAGGCCCTCATAAAAGAATTATGCCTCGAATGGGACAATGAAGATAAGATCTGTATTCTTTTGACAAAGCAGGCCTTCGAGAAAAACTGGAAGGACCAAGGGCATGATTATAGAAAAAACAAAGATTATGAGGAATACAGGGAAATTTTTGAACAGGGCCTGGAAACAAGGCTTAACAAGTTGGGGCTTGGGGCAACAGTTGAAAAAGTGATGATTCCTGAAGGAAGATCCGAGGATGAAATCTGGGATATTTTTGAAATAATTTATGAAGCGCTGGATGGCGAAGATCAGGTTTATTACGATATAACCCATTCATTCAGGTCGTTACCGATTCTTGCCATTATTGTGATAATGTATGCCAGATCCATGAAGCGGATCTCCATTGAAAAGATTTTATACGGCGCTTATGAAGCAATTGAAGCACCGTATGATAAAAAATACCATGAACGCATAGCGCCTGTCTTTGATATGACCCCATTGGAGCAGCTTGCAGAATGGACTTTTGCAATAGAGCAGTTTTTAACCACAGGAAATGCCAAGGCGATAAAGCTGCTGACAGAGGCGGAATTATTGCCTTTGCTGCGCCATGAGGAAGGTTTCAGAAAAGTCGGATCACAGCTCAAGAAGATAGTTTCAAGCCTTACAGCACTATGTGACAGAATCAGCACCAGCAGGGCGCCCATGATACCGGAAACCGCTTCCAGCCTCAGGGAACTGCTGGAGTTCAGGGAAGCTTCGGGAATTACATCTTCAGCAGAGGTGATGCCGCGCCCCCTGCTCCCCTTGATAGAAAGACTGAAGCAAAAGGTGGCTCCTTTCTGCGGAGATATCGTATTGGATGGATTGAATGCTGTAAAATGGTGTATTGACCACAACCTCGTACAACAGGGTTTTACAATTTTGCTTGAAACAATGGTGACCTATATCCTGCAATGTTGTGGATTTGATTACAGGAAAAATGAATACAGAAACCTGGTTACATCGGCAGTGATAATCATTAAGAAAAACATCATATGCAATGAAGACGAATGGCACGAGCAGGTACGCAAACATGCCGGAAAGATGCGGGATATCATACATTGGTTCAACTCCCATAATGAAATGAGGCACGTCCTTGAACGGCTGATCCAGGCAAGAAATGATATAAACCACGCCGGGTACAAGGGAAACGCGATAACGCAGCCTGAAAAGTTTATGAAAAAGCTGCGGGCAGATTATGAGACCATAAAAGATTTGGTTTATGCTTCAAAGGCACGGCCAGTGAAAGAAGTGCCTTGATCGCACCGGAATACAGCAACAAGATCCTTGTTTGTCTGGTTGTGAGATAATTACGGGCAAGGAAGGGCATTGCTTAGAGGCTTCATAGGGATCAGTAGATCATATTATTTTAAAGCCCTGGGTGTGTGGCGGCTCTCCAATTCCGGAATACTCAACCCCTGCGAGGCAGCGTTTGCACAAGGGGTAAAACCTTACGGTATCTTCTGTGTGGTTTATACAGTCATCTAGTTTTTGCCGGAGTTTGACCAGGCGTTCTTCTGTAAGGTTCGGGCATTCAAAAACAGATTTTTGCACCCTTATGCCGAACCCTTTGAGAATTTTTACTGCACGGTATCTTGTCCTGTCATCCACGATATCAAAACAAACAAGATAAAACATTGTTGTCACCGAATATTCATCATATCAATAGTTTTTTCGTAAAAGTTTAGGATGGATCAGGGTGTAAAGGGCTCATAGGGAATTGAAGGATCGAGCAGGGATTCAGCAAACCTTCTGGCCTGGAAAAGGATCAGCCTTCTGTATGTGAGATTTTGTCCTGCCGGCTCCCAGTAAATGGTTCTTTTCATCATGTTTTCATATCCGGCAATAAAAGCCCTGCATGTTTCCGGTTTCATGACCACAGGCCTCCGGGCCTGGATCTCCTTTTCATCAACCGGGATATCTTTGCGGGCAAGGCAGGTGTAATTGTAGGCAAAGTCATCGGGGGTTATCATTTTACGGTTCAACAGCCCCAGCACATATCTGTCAGCAAGGTGGACCCTGTATTCCTCGACAAGATCGCATGCAAGCGAAGGTCTCCCATATGAAACTTCATGCAAGGCACCGAAGTATGGGTCAAGGCCACAGGCTTTGATGGCTGACAATACCTCGTTTGTCAGCATTGTATAGGCAAAGGATAGCAGGGCATTCACAGGATCCCTGGGGGGTCTTCTGTTTCTGCCTTGAAACGAGAATTTCCGGTTCCTTATCAATATGGAGAATGTGGAAAAATAAATACGACTTGCTGCTCCTTCAATGCCACGTATGACATCAGGATCATTTCCATCCCGCAGCCGCGCTTTTAATGCTTTTAGCCTTGCTGATGTGGCTTTCAGTTCTTCAGATTTATAGTCATTACCTCTTTTCCTGCAAAGGGTAGCCATATTTTCTATCTTTGCACATGTGATCCTGCGCATCAGGGGTATCGACACCTTGGGATCACTCAATCGGATATATTGAGCCCGTCTTAGTTCCACGTGTTTGTGTTCGTCGATCATGAGACGTGCCCTGTATCTGCCGGTAGGTGTCATGAAAACGGTTTCTATCCTGTTCTTGATCAAAAAATCGAGCACTCCGCCTGACAATGAAACATAACCGGCAAGGATCAGCTTGTTCAAAGACGCTGCCGGTATTCTGTCAAACGCCCTGCCATTCTTTACAACGGCAAGGGTTTCGCCGTCTTTTTTCAAATAAGCGCCCGATTCAAGCAGGTAGAAGGTTTCCATGCCAGGGTGTTATCTCCTTTTTTGCATGTTTTCCAATTGGCGAACCACAATCTTTAGTGATTCGATAATAGCATCTATTTTATTTCCTTTTTCAGAAGGGAATGTCATTTGTTCTTCTTTCCAATTGTCTAAATGCAAAAGGGGATGCATGTATTGTGTGTTTTCGGGCATTGTGCAGAAATCTCCACTATACTCGAGAATGGAATGAATTCTTCTGCAGCCCAGGGGGGTTCCGCGCAGTCGGCTGATTTTGTAGTCCACGAGATGAGGGTTATAGTCAGGATCAAACGCGCACAAATAGTGGAGCAGAAGCCGTCGTTTAGGCAGGAAGCCGATTGTCTGGAATAATACTTTTTCTTCCCTTTCAGAAAGGGAGTGTTTTTCCCTGCATGATGCGATTATATGCCCCAATGGAGGGCATTTGTTTTCAAGTTCGTATAATTCAGGATATTGCTGCGCCCATTTTTGCATTCTTGGATGGATCGCAATTTTCGCATCAGCTGCTGATTTGTTGAAGCTGGATAACTGCCGGACATCTATTCGGCGAACCTTTTTCAAGAATTCGATCTGTGCGTCGATCGACGAGTCATGGCATTTGATGAAACGCGAACGCTTACCTGTCTTCCGGTGGATGCCAAGAGGAAGCTTGACCAGGTTGCCGAATCCCTTTTTGGTGAGCTGGTCTTGTTTTGGAAAGCCCTCAAGCCTGAAAAACTGCAAGTCAGGTTTTATGGGATTTATAATGGCCTGAATAAAGGATCTTGCCTGGCGGGCGGATATGGGCCCGGAAAAAAAGAACCAGAAATGATACCCTTTGGAGCCGCTGAATTCCACAAGAGGTTCTGTTCCTATTTCGTTTACAGTGTGGGTTATGCGATCATTGAGATATGCTAGCTCCTTTTTGATCCTTTGTATTATCCCGGGTTTTAATCGAGGTTTACGGTATTCAGCGGTCAGATCTGCGTCTATCACGCATAGGTTAACATTGCCGTCACATTGCAAGAGATAAATGCCGTAGGTGGTCTTTCCGTTCAAATGGTCCTCTACATCCCTTGTCATCATGGGCCGCCTCACCGGCACATAACCCTGCTGGCCTGTCTCTTTGTTGACCCACTGCCTTGCAAAAGCGTCTTCCCTGCCGGAAAAGTATGAGAGAAAAGTTTCCAGCATGCTTTTTGTGGCTTTCATCTCCTCAAAGGGGAGTAACGCAGCGTCAATATCATGATTATTGCTTTCAGTATAACTTGACAGCTCCTTTTGCCAGGCTGAAATGATCTCCCCAGGAAGATGACGGCTTGCTTCCACTAATAACAGCTTTGCCTTGCCAGGGTTGAGCATATGGGCGAATTCCAGGTGATCCTTCCAGCCTTGTGTATATTCGGGAAATTTTCTTGTCAGCAATGCATATACATCTCTGGCAGTATCAATCATGCCCGCTACCTGGCAGAGCAATGCCCACCGGTGAAGCAGTTCTCGGGGCAGTTCATTCCAGATTTTTTTGTCAGCTAGGATATTCTTGCTTTTTTGAGTTACTTCACCGGTAAAAAGGTCAGACTCCATGCGTTCAACAAGGAGCCTGTAGTCAGTGTATTTTTTGTCTGCTTGAAAATTGATGTGTGACATTGTCTGGTCTGCCTTACACCTTGAATCATTATGATTGAATCAACTTCATGATTTTGCCGAGATTCGGATAAAACGGCGCATACCTTTTGAGTTTTTCAATGGTCTTTTTGGCTTGTTGTTGTTCGTTGGCCCTGAACAGGGAAAGTGCTTGCCAGAACAGGGCGTCAGGATAAGGATTTCCCCAGGTTCTTTCAAAAAATTCATCAGCTTGTTTCGAGTATTTAACCGCTGCGTTAAAGTCCTTCAGTAGGTATGAAATCTGGGAAAGCTTGAGTAGAGTTTTATGTTTTGAACGTTTGTCGCGTTCTGCGCTTTCTTTTAAAACCGTGATGGCCTTCTGAAACTGGCCGAGTGCGCAATAAACATCCGCTTCAGTCCACCTGTAATATGGACGGCGATTTTTTTTCGGTTCCCGGTCGATTATCTCCAGGGCTTTACGGGGATTGTTCATGGAGAGATATACCCTTGCCAGGAGTTCGTGAACATAATCAACTCGTTCTTTTGATTGTTTTGAGCACTGCAAGGCAAAGCTCAAGGCATCCCTGGCCTCGGGATATTCATCTGCCTGGAAATGAATTTTACCAAGCGCATAATATTTGAAGACCAGAGATATGTATGCACTGGTTTCATCCTCCTTTATGCATTTGAGCATCAATTGCTTTGCCGATGCAGGATCTCCGAAATACAGCTTGCATGAGGCAAGCTGATATAATGATTTGACGTAGTTTTTCCGGGTCTGGTGTTTCTCTTTTTTTTCTTCAGGACTCAGCCTTTCCCAGTTTTCCACTGCTTTTTGAAAGAGGGGAAGCGCTTTTTCAGGTTTGTCTTCTATTTGTTTGAAAAGCATCCCTTCCCTGTAATAACAGGTTACGTTGTCAGGCCTTATCCTCTGTGCATGCCTGAAGCTCTCATGGGCCATTTGGATCCTTTTGGCCTTTTGCTCCCTGGACAGGAAGATTTCCCGCTTGTTTGCAGCATAGAGTGAATCGTATGCAGTATATCCAAGGGATGAATGTACAAGGAAATTGTTCGGGTCTGATTTAACGCATTTTTCAAGCTCCGAAATGGCCTCGTCGAATCGATTTAATCTGCCCAGCGCCATTGCTATTTTCATGCGCAACCTGATATCGAGGCCATGGTCGGTCAGTTCAGGGGCTTTCTCTTCCAGTGGGAAATATAGTGCGATAATATCTTCCCACCTGCTTTGACGAATCAGTTCTTCTGCTTCGAATTCAGATCGTTTTTTCCTTTTTAAAAGTTTTTGCATGGAATTGTTGATGAGCTCATCCTTGTTGATGAATTCATCTTCAAAGATCTGCATGTCGCCTTTGGTTATTTCTATGATTTTTGTGTCGGCTTGGGGCTTCATGGTTTTGATCTCCTTTTTTTGTTTATTAAATTTTTGATTAACCCTTCATTATGCTAATCGGCGTTCTGATGCATTTTTTTTAAATGGAATTTTTCCCAAGATTAGCGATAGAGCAGAGGCCTAACCCAAGTTTAACACCTGCTTCATCAAAAATGGTAGATTTGGGCATATTTCA
>CAYVIE010000155.1:0-7504 GCA_964451355.1 uncultured Desulfobacteraceae bacterium | reverse complement strand
GTTCGAGGATCTGTGCCGCGGCCCCCATGCTCCGCATACCGGTTTTGTCAAGGCCTTCAAGTTACTTAAGGTGTCTGGTGCCTACTGGCGTGGTGATTCCACACGCCAGCAACTCCAAAGGATTTACGGCACAGCCTTTTTCAGCAATAAAGACCTGGCTGCCTACCTCAAGTTTATTGAGGAGGCCAGGAAACGGGATCACAGGAGGATAGGATCTGCCCTGGATCTGTATTCCTTCCATGAAGAAGCCCCTGGCATGCCGTTTATACACGCAAAGGGGATGGTGATATGGAATGCTCTCCTGGAATACTGGCGCGAGGAGCACAGCAAAGCCGGTTACGTTGAAACCAAGACACCACTTATACTGAACCGCAGGCTGTGGGAGCAAAGCGGTCACTGGGAAAACTACCGGGAGAACATGTACACCCTTATGATCGATGATACGGAATGCGCCATAAAGCCAATGAACTGTCCTGGCGGCATGATCTTGTACAAGCAAAAGAGGCGTTCTTACAGGGATCTTCCCATAAGGGCGGCTGAAATCGGTCTTGTTCATCGCCACGAGCTTTCGGGCGTATTGTCGGGCCTTTTCAGGGTGAGGGCTTTTCACCAGGATGATGCCCATATATTTATGACACCAGACATGATAGAGGACGAGATTCTCGGTGTTTTGCAGCTTGTCGAAAGGATGTACTCAACCTTTGGTCTTGGTTTCCATTTGGAGCTTTCCACGCGGCCGGAAAAATCCATAGGGACCGATGAACAGTGGGAGACAGCCACCAATGGGCTTGTCGCGGCTCTGAGGGCATACGGCGCCGAATACAAAGTCAATGAAGGCGACGGAGCCTTCTATGGCCCGAAGATAGATATCCATATAAAAGATGCGATTGGCCGCACCTGGCAATGCGGTACAATACAGCTTGATATGTCACTTCCCGAGCGTTTTGATCTTTCCTACACCGGCGAGGACAATGAAAAGCACAGGCCGGTGATGATCCACAGGGTCATATACGGCTCCATAGAAAGATTTTTGGGGATCCTGGTCGAGCATTTTGCAGGCAGGTTCCCCTTGTGGCTGTCACCTGTTCAGGTTGTTTTGCTGCCCATTAACGATGACCTGGTTTCTCATGCAAAAGAGGTGCAGGAGAGGATGTTTGGCGCCGGACTCAGGGTTGAGGTTGACAACCGGACGGAAAGACTCAACAAGAAGGTTAGGGACGCCCAGGTTTCAAAAATTCCCTTGATTATCACACTGGGTGAAAAGGAGAAAAACACGCAAACACTTGCCGTGCGGACACTGGATGGTAAGGTGCATTACGGAGTTCCTGCAGACGGCTTCATAGACTTTGTTGCGGCTAATATCTCGGCAAGGAGCCTTACCCTGGATGGAATTTTTTAGGTTAAAAACCGGAGCGTTTATTTCCTGATTCCGTGAGCGTTTTTCGCTTTTTTTACGAGATCATCGTCTTTTGTTTCATAACAAAAAGGGGCGGCTGATTCTTTTCAGCTGCCCCTTTATCTTTAGAATCTCCAATCTGGAAATCGTTTATGCACCGTATACAAGTACGTTTTTCAGATCATCTCCGAGGTATTCCCGTTCGTTTTCCCCAAGAATACCGAGGGAAAGGCAGATAAGGGTCCAGAGGTGGACGGTATGCCAGGGATTCCCCCGGACTTCACTTAAGTCATGTATTTGTGAGTGGCAGTTATGGCATGGCGCAATGCAGTACTGGGCGCCAGTGGAAAGAATCTGATTGGCTTTCATTTCACCGTACTTGCGCCTGGCGTCAGGATAACCTGCCTGGAGGAAGCCGCCTCCACCTCCGCAGCAGAAGTTGTTTGACCGGTTTGGGGTCATATCGATGAAGTTTTCCTCGCCCACGACACTTTTCACCACGAACCGCAGGTCTTCTGCAACCGGATCCCCGAAAGATTTCCTGACGAGTTGGCAAGGATCCTGTACAGTGAACTTTATCTTGAGATCCTTGTTCCAGTCTGAGTTGACCTTGAGCTTTCCTTCGCGTATCCATTGAGCATAGTATTGGATAATGCTCTTGATTTCGAAATTGTAGGGAATGTTGAATTTTTGCAGTCCGAACCGGACTGCGAAGAGTTCGTGCCCTCATTCAGTATTGAGCCAGACCTTGCATCCAAGGTCATCTACGGCTTTTGCTTTAATCCTCACGATACGTTCCCAGCTTTCATCATCGGCAAGGAACATGCAATAGTTCTCAGCTGCCCAGCCCTTGGAGCCGTATGTCCAGTCAGCCCCGACAATGTGCAGAATCTTCCACAACGGTACCATTTCGTCTGGCTCGGTGACGGGCTCTCTTGAGTTTTGATTCAGGAAGAATTCAGCGCCTTTCTTGTCGATGGGGGCCTCCATATCCTTGAAATCAGGCTGTGCTTCCCGGTATTCCTCAAGGACGTCTTCAACCACGAATGCAAAGTCTTCTTCTCCGGCACCCATGGCGCTGCAGGTTTCATGCCTCAATGCCATGTCACAGGAACCGCGGATCCCTTTGGGCCTTTTATCCCTGGGCCAGCTCTGGCGGGCATAATATACGAGCTGGGGGATATTGATTTTCATCGGACAGACGTAGATGCATCGCTGGCACATGGTGCAGTACCATACCCAGGGCGTGGTGGTTATCTCTTCGTCCAGCCCCAGAGCTGCCATGCGCAGAAATTTTCTCGCATCCATCCCCTCTATTCCGGTTGCAGGGCATCCTGAAGAACAGGCCCCACAAGTCAGGCAGAGATCCAGGTTCCCTCCCTCGGGAAGAAGCTCCTTAACCTTGTCGATAAAGAAACTCTTTTTTTTACCGCCTAATTTTATTGCAGGTTCACCCATAATCCCTCCACGGGAGATTTCCGCGGTGTTTTTGTACTGCTCCGCAAAATCTCCTCTTGTCTGATGATAAACTTTATACAGCTTTGATTAAGGTTACCTAATTACGTATTTATGGTTTCAGCCGAACATGGATTTGAATGGCTGAATGCACGCTTTTTTTGGTGCTTCCTCACAACCTGAGCAGAAGGTTGCGCGTATCGGGATAAACCCAAACAGAATATTAAAAATAAGAAGTAACTAATGCCACAGCCAAAAGAGCAAAGTCAAGGATATTTCCTTGTGTAAATGACCGCCGCCTTTGTTATGAAAATAATTATCCTGGTGAACGCGGTCCATCTGGTTGTCCCTTTCCTGGTTTAATATGTTTAATGTGACAACATATCATCATGATTGACACAGGAATGATGCTTGCGTATCATGAAAAATTCTTTTTGATCAATGAATCGCTTTTGCCATGACGTGTGAGATATACAATATGCGGGCAAAACATGGAGCTCGGATTGAAGAGATTTATATTATTGATTGTTTGTCTGGTGCTGAGTATACACCCTGCAAAAGCCTCGGAAGGCGGAGGGGAAGGTGTCCCAATTGACGGCATAGATACGAAGTCTGAAAGCCTTTTTATTTACTTTCCCGATGCCAGTGCCCTGCGTCTTGTTGCCCAGGAGCGGAAACTCCCCAAGGGAATCAGCATGGATGACCCCTATCGCCTTGGACGTTACCTGGTGAAGGAATTGCTGGCTGGTCCCAAGGGGCGGGGGGTAAAGGTGCTCCCGGAAAATTCGGCACTTGGCGCCTTTTTTATTGATAATGAAAAAACCGCGTATGTTGATATAGACATAAGCAAAGCGGGCCCATTGCGGTACGGTGTGCGCCAGGAGATCCTTTCGGTTTATGCCTTGGTAAACACCCTCGTGATAAATGCAGACGGTATAGAGAAGGTAAAGATACTTTTTAACGGGAAAGAAGCCGATACATTTGCGGGTCATGTTGATATCAGCAGCCCTTTAAAAGCAGATCTCATGTGGACGAGATGAAAAGTACAAAACAACTGTCAAAAATCAGGAACATAGGCATTATAGCGCATATAGACGCCGGGAAGACAACTGTTACTGAACGTATTCTTTATTACACCGGCAGGACCTATAAAATCGGCGAGGTCCATGACGGCGAGGCTGTCATGGATTGGATGCCGGAAGAGCAGGAGCGGGGAATCACGATCACCTCGGCCGTGACTACATGCAGGTGGCGTGATTCAGACATCCAGATCATAGATACCCCGGGTCATGTCGATTTCACCATTGAGGTTGAAAGGTCATTGAGGGTGCTTGACGGGGCTGTCGGTGTTTTTTGTGCGGTGGGTGGAGTTGAACCGCAATCAGAGACTGTATGGCGCCAGGCTGACAAGTACAGGGTTCCGAAAATCGCCTTTGTCAACAAGATGGACAGGATAGGCGCGGATTTTTTCAGGGTGGTGCAGATGATGAAGGAGAGGCTCGGGGCAAACCCTGTCTTGCTGCAGATACCTGTCGGCAGCGAGGATAAATTCAGAGGCGTGATCGATCTCATCGAGATGCGCCAATGGGTTTGGGAGACCGATGATCCTGATTCACCGATCGACATCAGGGATATAGAAGCTGAACTGCTCGATGATGCCGAAAGACATAGGATGAGCCTGGTTGAGGCAGCGGCGGAGCATGACGATGAGATCATGGAGGCTTACCTTGAGGATCGGCCAGTACCCCCGGATAAACTCGTCGCAGCCATCAGGAAAGGGACCCTTGATCTTTCCATAGTACCGGTTATGTGTGGTTCAGCCTTGAAAAACAAGGGGATACAACCGTTGCTCGACGCTGTGGTTCGTTACCTGCCCAGCCCCGGAGATATCCCGCCGGTGGTGGGAGTGGATCCTGAATCAGGCCGTGAAATGGAGTTTCCTCCACGAAGTAAAGGCCCGCTTGTGGCTCTGATCTTCAAGGTCTCGATGCTCGAGGGAAGGAAGCTTTCATATGTACGGGTATACAGCGGTACACTCAAGGCGGGCTCATCCGTTTACAATTCCAACCGCAGGATAACGGAGAAGATCGCCCGCATCATGAGAATGCACGCCAATAAGCGCGAGAGGATAGATGCTGCAGGCCCGGGCAGTATAGTCGGTGTGGTGGGATTGAAAGATTCGGCTACCGGTGAGACTCTATGCATGAAAGATTGCCCTGTCCTGCTGGAACAGATTGATTCCTATGAACCTGTAATCTCGGTATCCATCGAGCCTAAGACCCATGATGACCAGGAGAAGCTGCCCCTTGTACTGGACAAGCTCTGTGCTGAAGATCCCACCCTGACCGTAAAGGAAGATCCGGATACAGGCCAGATTATCCTGTCGGGCATGGGCGAGCTTCACCTTGACGTGGTTGTGAGCCGTATGCGCAGGGAGTACCATACGGACGTAAACGTTGGCAAACCACAGGTGGTATATCGCGAGACATTGGCGCACGAAGCCGAGGCCGAGGCGGTATTCGACAGGGAAGTCGCGGGCCATCATCATTATGCCCGGCTCAGGATTCGTCTTTCTCCGCTTGACCGGGATTCAGGAACCAGGGTTGAATTCACGGTAAGTGATGATAAGGTTCCCGGCCATCTTTTTCCCGCCATAAGGAAGGGTATCAATGAAGCACTGGAATACGGTGAACTCATGGGTTATCCGGTTGTGGATGTCGAAGCAGTGGTAATCGATGGGGAATACAGGGAGTCTCTTGGAACGGAACTAGCTTTTTCTGTTTGCGCATCAATGGCTACCCGTAAGGCGATGGCTGAAGGTGAACCATATCTGCTGGAGCCCATAATGGAAATAGAGGTTTTCGTCCCTGAGGCTTTTCTTGGCGATGTTATCGGTGATCTTTCGGCAAGGGGTGGTAAGGTTCAATCCATCACGTCAGATGGAGGTATCCAGACCGTCACTGCTATAGTCCCTTTGTCCAGGATGTTCGGCTACAGCACTGATCTCAGGTCGGCCACCCAGGGGAGGGCAAACTTCACCATGAAATTTTCCCATTTTGACAGATTGTAAAATCATCATTATTGATGATTGACTATCAAAAACTTCATCTTCAATCTGTGAATTTTTTTTCTGCTTTTTTTATTTTCTGGATCATATCCTCATCTTTTGCACTTGATAGAGCCATTTCAAAGTGCTTTTTTGCTGTCTTGAAATCGTTTAAGGCAGAAAAATATTTGCCCAGATAATAATGTGCCTTGTCAAGTATCCCCTGCTCGCCGTAACAACGGCCCAGAAGAAAAAGGGGGCGGGCAAGATCTGGATATTTTATCATAAGCTTTTGCAAGTTTTTTTCGGCCATCTGGTAGTTCCCTTTCTGCATCTCTATCTTTGCAAGAGTTGCCAGGGCGTCTGCGGCAGCTGCGGTATTCATGCCTATATCTTTCAGGATCGCATATGCGGATTCGGTTTTTCCAAGTGAAAATTCGATTTTTCCAAATAACGCTTTGATATAGGGATCGGAAGGTTTGATTGCCAGAGCCTTTTCCGCTTCTTGTTGCGCGGCTTCCGGCCGGCCAATTCTTGAAAGGAGCAATGCATAACCATAATGGTTCCATGGATCTGAGGGATTTTTTCTCGCTGTTGCTTCAAAAAGGGATCTGGCTGTCTGTTCAGGACCAAAGATTCCAAGAATTCTTGCATGCATCCTTTCGTATGCTTCTGATTTTTTTAATGCTATCCGTTTTGTTTCATCAAGAATTGAAGCGAGCCGCGCGATCCTTTCCCTCGTCGCGGGGTGGGTTCTCAGGTATGTGGGGATTTCATTTTCAGAAAACCATTCCTGCTTCCGGATTTTTTCCAGGGCGGAAAGCATGCCGTGGATATCGAAGCCGGCTTTTTGCAGGTACTGTCTTGCAAGCTCGTCGGCTTGTAATTCTTCTTGCCGGGTATAGGCCAGCATGGCGCTTTTGCCAGCGGCTACAGATCCTAAGGATACCGCTGTTCCAAGGGTAGGAGCGCCGCCGAGCCCCATGAGGATTCCGGCAATGACCCCGGCCATGGTAAGGGCACCTGTTTTTTTGCCTTGTTCTATAAGTTCGGGAATATGCCTTGCAGTAACATGGCCTAACTCATGGGCGATTATTGCGGCCAGCTCGTCATCGTTTTGCATGGTTATGATAAGACCGGAAAAGACGAATATATGTCCGGCCGGTCCTGCAAATGCATTGACGGTATCTTCGTCAATCACGTGGATATGAATGTCATAGGGCTGTATTCCGGCAGCGCTTTGAAGTTTTTCTTCAAGGCCGTTTATGTATTCCATAATGACCGGATCATTTATCACTGGGTATACGCGTTGAATTGTCTTGAGAAATTCTTTGGCTATCTCCTTTTCTTCCGCGATAGTCATGGCATGGGAGACGCCTGCCGCAAGAAGGTAGATGCAGACGATGCAGGTCAGATGATAGAATATGCTTGATATGTTTGGGATATAGTATCCAGGCGAAATTTTATCCATCTTTTCGGTCCATTCAGGGATTTTTGTGCATATTTTCATGTTGTGTAAGCTTTGATGGACTTTTTACAAGTCCATCAGCTTTGATAATCTCGTAAAAAAGCGAAAACGCTTTTTTACGAGACGGGGGAGGGCTTCC
>CAYVIE010000154.1:0-7558 GCA_964451355.1 uncultured Desulfobacteraceae bacterium | reverse complement strand
ACCGCTACCGGTCTTCACAAGCCACCAGCGGTATTTTTCAACAGGATCCGGGACATATCGAGCGCCGGGATTGAAAATAATATTGGTTACCGTAATATCAGAAGATTCCACCTCGATGGACTTACGGCCCCATGACTCATAGGTTACATTCCTCCCGTAGACCTCTGGCCGATTCTCCTGCTTTAACAATGATACCAGTTTCCTTGCCTCCTGGGACCTGTGCTTTGGCATAACAAGCACAGCATCGGGGGTTTCTATGACAACCATATCCTCCACACCAAGGACCGCCACAAGTCTTTTTGTGGAATGAACCAGGGAGGAGGAAACATCAACAGCAATCACATCACCGACAAGGAAATTTCCATCAGTATTTTTCGGGCCGGCTTCCCACAGGGAAGCAAATGAACCAAGATCACTCCATCCGGCTGACAGTGGCACCATCATACCTTTTTTCGTCTTCTCCATCACCGCATAGTCAATGGAATCCGATGGACATGACAAAAAAGACATACGGTCTAAAAACGTAAAAATTCCATCCGAAACACTTCGGTTAACAGCCTCCTTCACTGTTGCAACAATTTGTGGCGCATACTTTTTCAATTCTTCCAACACAACTGCGGATGAAAAGAGAAACATGCCGCTGTTCCAGAAATAATCGCCTGATACAATGTAAGATTCAGCCGTTTGGAGATCTGGTTTTTCAACAAACCGTTCTATGTAATATGCGGTTATAGCCTTATCCGAATCAAGCCTTACTTCATTGCCCTTCTTTATGTAACCATAACCAGTCTCTGGTGCGTCAGGAACTATCCCGAATGTGAGCAGATTTCCTGATGACGCAAAATATGCAGCATGCTTTACAGCGTTATGAAACGCGGCCCGGTCTTTAATAAGGTGATCCGCGGGCAAAACCAGCATGAGCGCATCTGTATCGATCTCGCTAAGTAAAATAGCCGCGGCCGCCACGGCAGGAGCGGTGTTTTTTCCTGCTGGTTCAAGAATTATCCTCCCAGGAGAAATATTTATTGCCTGGAGCTGTTCGAGAATCTCGAAACGATGATCGGCGTTGCAAACGATCACCGGCCTTGTGACACCTTCAACTCCCGATACTCTCAGCGCTGTCTCCTGCAACATGGTCTGTTCACCGCACAAAGCGAGAAGCTGCTTCGGATGATCTTCCCTGGACAAGGGCCACAACCTAGTGCCGGATCCGCCAGCAAGAACCACCGGGACAATTTTCATTTCCTCACCTCACCCGCCGTCTGATTTTCCATATTTTTACCTTCTGTCATCCTGGTGCATAACTTTGAAATTCAGAATATAAATTCATCAAAATTTATCTTAATGATAAATACATTTTCACCTAAATAAATAAACCGTTCTTGGGGGCGTTTTCTCGCATGCCATCTGCTTCGCCTTCGCCTGCAACCAGCTATATATTTAAGTGTTTCTGCCGGTCGCCTTCGTCCGTATGGCGCACCTTCGGATGCCCACGGATCAGGTTATACATCATCTGCTATGAGGATTTACAATAAACACACGATCATGGATTAAGAAGCGCAAAACCTGTCGAAGGATCAAAACACCTGGTTGCACGTGAGCCCACAAGCTCAAACAAGACCACTTCCATAACATGCCAAACGCGAACACCAGCCCTGACACATCCTGTTACTGTTTCCGTCTTCCTGCCGCAGGCGATATGCATATGAAGCACCGGTTTCCCCGTCTCATCAGGTGCTATGGTGCCAGTGCCGCAAACCTCACATACATCCGGAAGAGATTCATACATTGGTTTCACCGGCGAGGCAAGACCATCTTCCGGTCCTGTCACGAGACGGCTCGACCTGTCGGCCCCACCCAAAACCAGCAATGCGGCATGGCTTATGTCATGATTTTTCGCAAAATCCTCGATGGACTCGTGCAAAATATCGCCATGCTCCAAGCGAATGATGTATATTCTTCCTGCTTTTGCCTCTGAATATTTCATCTTTTCTGTTTCCCCAAAAAATATCAACAAACCAGAAATTCGAACTCAAATGCCGCATCCACGGTGTATATAGGAGCTTACCCCCTGTTTTAATCCCTTTATCAAACTACCAGAAAAAGGGATGCACTTGCCTACCCTATGGCTGTCTGGCATCTCCTTTTTTATTTTGAAAAAGAGTTCCTCTTCACATGCGAAAAGAAGCTCATAATCCTCGCCACCTGAAGCTATATATGCTTCAGGTGCTTTCCCCATCTCAGCACAATACCTTTCAAGCTCTGCATGCACACAAAACGATTCAGGTTCAAGCCTGATGGTAATCCCTGATGCTGAAGCGATATGGCCAGCGTCTCCTGCAAGCCCATCACTGACATCCATAACACAGTCGACACCATGCCGCTTGAGTATTTCGGCTGCATCAAACCTTGCATCAGGATGGATGAACCTTTCTACCAATCCGGGATAACTTGTGATGGAATTTCTCACACATTCAAGGCCGGCCCGTGCAAGGCCCAGGGGTCCGGTAACGTATAAACCATACCCTGGCATTGCGCGGGAACGTAATGGGAACAATTCCGGATCTCCTTCACCAACAGCAAAAATATCAATCACTAGTCTGCGCGCAGAACTGATGTTTCCGCCACCCAATGATGCCCCCACGCTTCCGAGTGCCTTATCTATCCCTTTGAATATCCTGCTCACGGCAGACTGTGACATATCGGCTGGAAGGCCAATATTACAGAAGATCGACACAGGTACAGCGTAAGACGCGGCAAGATCAGATAGTGAAACCATTACAGCCCTGCGGCCTATGTCCTCATAAGACATCCATCCAATATTGAAATGAACACCGTCACGCTGTGTATCTGTTGTAATCACCGGCCTTCGAAGCGGCAAAAGAAGCGCTGCATCGTCTCCGCCTCCCACGCTTACCGCTGAATGACTGAAGGAATATGAATCCAGGTTCCGTATAACTTCGGAGATGATCCAAAATTCGTCTTTCCATGGGATATCCATGGTGCGGGGCTTGCAACCGCAGGCTTCTGCCAGAAGAACCGCGCTCTTTTTCGGATCGGACGATCGTGTAATAGTACTTATAACTGCTACCCCGGCAGCACCGGCATCAAAACACAAACCAGCCTTGCCGGCATCTATCCCCCCAATGGCCACCACAGGAACAGGAGACTGCGAAACCATGGCTGAAAGACCAGAAACTCCAATGACAGGTTTGTGATCTGCCTTGGTCTTGGTGGGAAAGACAGGGCCGCAACCAATATAGTCACAATGATCGAGATCTGTTCCAGCCAGTTCGGAGGGCGTTGATGCCGAAATCCCGATAATGGCGTCTGGGCCCATTATCCTTCTGGCAAGGGCGGGAGATGAATCATCTTGTCCCAGATGTACACCATCTGCATCTACAGCTTTTGCAAGCAGAATGTCATCGTTTATAACAAGCGGCACGCTGTACCGGCGACAAGCGTCCCTGATTTTTATAAGTTCCTCAAAATCGCCGGGGCCAAATTCCTTGTTCCTGTACTGAACCATTGTAGCTCCAGCAAGGAGCGCCGTTTCAACCTGCCTATACAACTGAAAATCATCAATCTTGTGATCGGTGATAAAGTAAAAACAAAGGGAATCCTTCAAGGGATAGGGACGCATGGTTCAATATGCCTGGTTCATTTCCGGCCTGCCGGATATATGTTTATAATTGCGGGAGTATCTTTCAAGCCGCTGCGTGGGATCCACAACCTCCTGGAGGGCCAGGAATCTTTCTACCTTATCGTCCCCATGCCTGGAAAGCGTGTTCAATACCTCTTTCAAACTGTGAAACATTTCAAACGGGGGAGGTGTCTTGGAATGAAACTTGTCTGCATAACAAATTATTTTCTCCTCCAAAGTTTCAGGAAGCATGTCAACCATCGGCATGGGCGGGGAAATTCTTGCAACATCTTTTGCAAGCAGTCCCGCTCCCACATGCCTTGCGCATACTCTTGCATGCCTTGGCATGCCACACGTTTCAAGAATCCTTTTCCCCATGATACCGTGCCATACGTAGGGTAGCCGCCCATAGCAACCTATACGCGGTGCATTGACAGCCACTATACCGATATCATGCAAAACAGCGGCTTCCGCAAGGAACTCTACATCGATATCGTAGCCGTCCTGCATAAGACGATTGGCGAGATCAAGCGACATCTTGCATACGGCCTCCCCATGCGCATGCAAGATGCTTCGCGCAAGTCTCGTGGCTGTTAAACCGGTCGCAGCAAAACCTTCCGCAACAAAATTCTCATCATTTGATAGCGGAAAACCGGTCCTTTCAAAATCGCCCGGATCATAACGATCAAGTATCTTGTCGATCAACTCGACTTGACACACGTTCCTGTTGCTCCGCAAGAAGAACCCCCTGGATGAACTGATCTATGTCACCATCCAGAACCGCCGAAACATTACCGACTTCCAGGTTAATGCGATGATCCTTTACCATCTGGTAGGGCTGCATAACATACGAACGAATCTGACTCCCCCAGGCAATTTCTTCCTTATTTTCATGGAGCCTTTGCATTTTTTCCTGCTGCTTTGCTTTCTCAAGCTGGTAAAGCCTGGAACGCAACATTTTAAAAGCAAGCTCCCGGTTGCGTATCTGAGATTTCTCCTGCTGGCATTGGACAACTATACCTGTGGGGAGATGGGTGATACGGACCGCACTGCTGGTCTTGTTAACGTGCTGTCCACCCGGACCGCTGGCCCTGTAAGTATCTATTCTCAAATCCTTCTCATCGATATCGATCACTATCTCATCATCCACCTCTGGATAGACCGAAACAGAGGCAAAAGATGTATGCCTTTTACCGCTAGCATTAAATGGAGATATACGCACAAGACGATGTACCCCGTTTTCCACTTTCAAATATCCGTATGCATATTTCCCCTTGGCGATAAAGGTTACGTTTTTTATACCAGCCTCTTCACCCTCGAGCATATCCACAATCTCGACACCATAACCCCGCCGTTCACACCAGCGTTGATACATCCGAAAAAGCATACCGGCCCAGTCCTGGGCTTCAGTACCACCAGCGCCAGCGTTTATGGCTACAATCGCATTCTTTTCATCATCCTCGCCACTGAGCATCAGTTCTATTGAAAACCTCTGGATTTCCCTGGAAATCCTTTCGGCCTCCGCCTCCGCTTCAGCCATACTCACTTCATCTTCCTCTTCCCTGGCAAGCTCAAAGAGAACCTCGCAATCATCAAGGGAATCCTTCAGCTTTTCCCAGCGCTCAAGCATTTCCATCAAGCGGCTGCGCTCCTTTTGGACCTCTCTCGCCTTTTCCTGATCTTCCCAGAACTCAGGAGAAGCCGCCTGCTTTTCAAGAGCTTCCAAACGGGTACGTATCTGTACCGGGTCAAAGACAACTCCTGATCTTGTTGAGTTCAGCCCTCAAAGACTTCAAAGACTGCCGTAATTCAGTTTCCAGAAGCATAATTGATCTCCTTTTATTTAAAAGTTTAATTGTGCTGAATGACTCGTAGACTTTCATGATCACCAGCAATCACCCCCAGATATGAAAACCCGGCTGTTTTTCAACCCCGGAGGTGATCGCCGCTAATCATAAAAGTCTACAAAGCTGTCAATAAGATAGATTATTACATCAGCAGTAATTTATATAAACTTATTATTATCAATTTTTCGAGTCTTTTTTACAAATGCCTGGAAAATTCCTTGATAAGATGAATTTTTTCCGATTGTATCGAATATAACCGGATAAAAGAGTAATGATCAGTAAAACCGAGCAAACAAGCGCCCAGGTATCACCCATAACCAGATACAAGCTGTCCGATTTATTGCCTGGATAAACCCGTAACAAGAGGGTCTGGGTCCTGAAAAGGGATGACTGCGCCACCACCTTGCCGGTATAGTCGACAGCACCACTGATCCCTGTATTTGCAGCACGTATCAATGGACGGCGCACCTCAATCGCCCTGAAGGCGGCCTCTTCGAAGTGCTGGTAAGGTGCAGAGGTTTTCATGAACCATGCATCGTTTGTCAGGTTAATCAGAAGCCCAGCGCCTGAGCTTACCATATCAACCGACAACTCCGGGAATATAGCCTCATAACATATCAACATACCGATTTTGGTATTTTCTAATTTCAAAATGTTACCCGAATCACCCGGTGAAAAATCCAGCTCCTGCGCAACAATCTTGCCCAAAAAAGGGAACCAATCCCTTTTAGGTATATATTCACCAAAGGGGACAAGATGAACTTTATCGTAACGCCCTGCAATCCCTTTCCCTGGAATCAAGAGAAAAGCGGAATTGTATATTTTCCATCCACCTGAGCTGCCCGTGGCATGTGCAGCGGGCGCCCCTATGATGAAAGGTATCCCTGTATCGTCTACAGCCTTCAACACCCTCTTGGTAAAATCGTAATCAAGACCAAAGTAAAACGGAGCCGCGGTTTCGGGCCAGACAATAAGATCCGGGGGATCGCTTTTCCTGGCAACAGCTTTGGACAATTCCAGATATTTCTCAATCGTTCGCTGCGCCTCATCCACGTCCCATTTCAGTGACTGGGGAATGTTTCCCTGGATGACCGCAACCTTCATGCTTCGGGATTCATCCATATTTTTTTCCAGCCAGCCAAGACGCGCTTCACCGTAAAAGAATGCCGTGATCATCACAGCCAGAAAACAAGCCAGTGCCCCTAGCGCGACCCCGCGATTAACCGTAACACCATGCCACTTTAGCATGAAGAACCTCGCAGCCAGGAGGAAAAAAGCTGAATTTCCAAGCAAAACCAGAAACGAAACTCCCATGACTCCAAACACGTCAGCCAACTGGACAAGGGTTAAAAGAGGGTACTGCGAATATCCTACAAGCCCCCAAGGGAAACCAGTAAACATATGCCCGCGCAAATATTCGGCACCGACCCAGAAAATCGGAACATTCAAGATAAGACCTGCCGGCTGCCGGGAGGTCATAGAAACCCCTAAACAGAAAAGTGCAGGGAAAAAGGCCAGATATACGACAAGCAGCATGAATACGGCTATCGCCAGCGGCCAGGATAATGGACCGTAATTATGAACAGTGGGGCAAAGCCAGTAAAGCAATGTTGAAAAATGGGCAACGCCGAAAATAAAGCCGCAATAAAAGGCCCGGAAGGGGGTAAGCCCGGCCAGCAAAAAGAGAAGCATGGCCGGAGAAAACCATGCAATGGGCCAAAAACCCGTTGAAGGGAATGCCAGCGTCAAGCATATCCCGGATATCACTGCCAGGATAACCTTCTTACCTATATGATCGGAGTTGTAGTTCAACCAGAAGGGCATATCAAGGGAGGGACCTTGCACGATGTTTTAAATTTTGAATAAATTCCGGACAAAACAATGCGGCCCGGACTTATAATCAGTATGAAGTGAAAAATAACTATACAATATACCACGAATAATTGGATGATCTGGTCGGGGCGGTAGGATTTGAACCTACGGCTTCCTGCCCAAAAGTAAACGTTGAAAATTAAAGTCAATAACCACCCCTAAAAGGGGTGGCTTGATGGTGACCCTAAAAGGGTCA
>CAYVIE010000153.1:0-7681 GCA_964451355.1 uncultured Desulfobacteraceae bacterium | reverse complement strand
CTGACCCTTTTAGGGTCACCATCAAGCCACCCCTTTTAGGGGTGGTTATTGACTATAATGACGGTCATGTAAAAAGTCCTTCTGTTGTATTGTGATTCACCGGGAGGCGGCTAAACGTACCTTAGGTACGACTTGCCTATTTCCAGCTCTCAACGCCTTGCATACTGAGCTTTTTATGAAGCCGCCGCCCATATTTTCAATAGGATCGAATCATTTTTTTAGTATCAAAATTTCGACTTTTTACGATTGCATCATATTAATAACGAATCAAGAGAATACGATAAAGATCCCCTCCGGTGGGATAGGAAGCAATGAGAAACCGATTTTCATCTCCGGGGGTGACATGAAATTATGATTGCTTCGGGGAAGATTAATGGATCTTCGTGTCCTGATCGTTGACGATGATCAGACAGCCATAAAATTTCTTGAGAGGATTCTATCGAAACGCGGTGTCCAGGTTGACAGTGCTGTAGACGGCGTTGATGCGCTTGAGAAAATAAGCGCCAGTCCGCCTGATGCGGTCTTTTGCGATGTTATGATGCCGCGGATGGACGGCTACGAGCTGTTTAGAAAACTCCGGGAATCTCCAGCCACAGAATCCCTGCCATTCGTGTTCTTGTCAGCCAAGGACGAGCCCGAGGAACAGTTAAAGGGCCTGCGTATGGGGGCTGATGAATACCTGACCAAGCCTTTTTCTCCGAATGTTGTCTCCAAGGTGCTGGAACGCATAGAAAGAAAGGTGGAACAGCTTCGTGACTCCGGTGATAACATTGATATAGGAGGCAACCTCGCCCAGGTGGGCCTGAACGAGATAGTCCAGGTCATAGAGATGAATGAAAAGAGCGGGGAGCTGATACTCTATTCCCCTGAAAAAAAACCCCTTGGTAAGGTCCATTTTGACCGGGGCTGTCTCATTCACGCTGAGTCCGATCAGCTGGTGGGCCCTGAGGCTTTTTTTGACCTGCTTACCATTGACAAAGGATCATTCAAGTTTTTTATCCGTGATGTCGGAGTAAACACCACCATAGCCGACTCGAACATGGCCCTTTTGATGGAAGGGGCAAGGCGGATAGATGAAGCAAAGGCTTTTTATCAAAAGATCCGCAATGATAAAAGGCCGGTAAGGATTTTGACCAAAAACATACCTGATTCTGTCTTGCAAAAGGTGCCTGCCGATACCTTTGACAAAATATTCGCCATGGCCGCTGACGGTAAGAGTTTCATGGAGATAATCGAAGGCGTTTCATTGAGCAGGATAAGGGCTGCAAGACTGTTGTATGAATTGGTTGAGGCAGGCGTCCTGGGGATAGGGGACGAAAACAAGGAGCAGGTGCGCCCTGATAGAAAAACGGAAGGCGAGAGCCAGGACAAGCCTCCTGTTGCGGCAAGGAGTTCTCCCGCTTCCAACGGTTCTTCCATTATCCGCGGGAATCTTATAAACAAGCTCAGGGAGCTTACGGGTAACGGATTTTCAGGTATCATAGACATTAAAGGCAGGTCAAAGCCTGCAGCGATCTACTTGATAGACGGCAGGATCATAAATGCCGCCCATGGTGATACCACGGCTAAAAAAGCGTTATTCAGGATTTTCGCCGAGAGAGGCGGTGCCTGCAAGGTAAGACCGGGAAAAGTATCTGTGCCTGACGAAATCACAGGCACCCTTGGTGAACTCATCAAGGAGGCTGAATCCGAGGTTGCCTGGAGAAAACGGGTTAAGATGGACTATTTTGCAGACCTATGCATAGGACCGGGGCAAAGGGCCGGAGAGCTCGATTCCCTTGAAGGCCGGCGTATAGACAGGTTTATAATAGATTATTGCAAGCGTAACAGTTCGCCCCGGCTTTATGATCTGATCGAAGCATCCCCCTGGACCGATTTCGAGACTATCGGCGCGGTTGACAAGCTCAGAAAAGCTGGTTTTATCAAGGTCGTAAAGGCAGGATAAACCGTATCACAGCCCCATGAACTTTGATGCGATTGATTTCATGATCTCGTTTGTTCCGGCAAAAATAGACATCACCCTGACATCCCTGAATCCTCGCACCACAGGGCATGATTCAAAAAAACCGTCATCCTCAAAAAAGTCGAGGCATGCCCTTGCTATTCTTTTGGCAAGGTCAGTCGTGTAGTACTTTGCCATTGAAGTTTCGACTATCACTTGTTCTCCGCCCGCATGTTCGGTGATGAGCTTGTCAATGAAAGCCCGGCTCATCTTGACCCTTGTCGCAAGCTCTACTAGCTTGAATGCAATAGCCTGGTCCTTTGAAAGGGGTTTGCCTGATTCATTACAGGTGTTTTTGCAATGCTCGATGGTGTATTCGAGCATGAGCTCACAAGCAGCCTGGCCGCCGATTGCCGTCATGAGGCGTTCTTGCTGGAGTTTCTCCATTAACATGGCAAACCCCGCGCCCTTCTGGCCCAGGATGTTCTCCTTTGGTATCCGGCAATCAGTAAAGAAAAGCTCCGCTGTATCCTGGCTGTGGAACCCCATTTTTTCAAGATGCCTGCCTCGCTTGAACCCAGGCGTCTTGTCCTCGACCAAAAAGAGGGATACAGCCTGGTATGGATTCGGCTCGTCCGGATCCTTGGCGGCCACGATTACGAGATCCGCATTTATGCCGTTGGAGATGAATGTCTTGGCGCCGTTGATGACCCAACAATCCCCTCCGTCTTCCGCTGTTGCAGACATTGATGCAAGATCGCTTCCCGCCCCTGGTTCTGTCATGGCGATAGCGGTTATGATTTCTCCGGAGACGCAGCCCGGAAGGTATTTTTGTTTTTGTTCCTCCGTGCCGAACGAAACGATATATGGAACTACCACATCACTGTGAAGTGTTGCAGCAAGTCCGGTATGATTGGTTTTTGCCATTTCTTCCGCGACAATGACTGAATAGAGGAAATCCCCGCCCATTCCTCCATATTTTTTTGGTACGGCTGTGCAGAGAAACCCCTGTTTTCCCATTTCTCTCCATGCGTGTTTCGGGGTGATCTTTTCCTTTTCCCATTGGTCCACGAAGGGTATTATGTTTTTTTGTAAAAAATCGCGCAGGCGTTTTCTGAAAGCGATATGTTCTTCAGTGTATTTGAGGATATCCATGAGTTGCTCCTTGTATGGTTTCAAACCTGGTGGAAGTACTAAGCCAGTCTGTTATGGTATCCTCCCGATAACCTGGCAGGCCATGGTCTCGAGCAATGCGTGAGGATTGCCGAATAGTATCTCAATGGTCTTTGCGTCCCTGTAATACCTTTCGACTTCGTATTCGGTCATGTATCCATATCCGCCCAGAAGCTGTATGGCTTCGTCTGAGACTTCCACTGCGGCTGTGGATGCGACGTACTTTGCTTCGGCGGCACGCAATGGATCGAGCTTTCCGTCATCATGCTCTTTTGCGGCTGTTCGGGCTGATAAAAACGCGGTATCCATTGAAGCCTTCATTTTGGCTATTTTGTGTCTCGTGACCGGAAACGCGGCCAGCTTGCGGCCGAATTGTTCTCTTTCCTTGATGTATGACAACGCCCGTTCAAAGGCACCTTTTGCACACCCGGCGGCTATACAGGCAAACCTTGTTCTGGTCACCGCCAGCAGTTTCTTCAACCAGGTTTCAGCCTCTTTTTTTTCAAACAGTATATTCTCTTCCGAGACGTGTATATCCTCGAACCTGATGTGGGCGAACGGAATCATGCAAAGGCCCAGGGTCTGGCCCTCTGGAGTCCGCTTGATTGCATCGTGTCCGCCATCAACAAGAAGTATGGCCTGGTGCCCACCGGAATCGTCGCCTGTTTGAATCGTCGTATGCAGGACAAAGCATCCAGCATCCATACCGTGCATGACATGCGCCGCCTCTCCCGAAAGAATAAAGTGATCCCCATCTGGCCTTGCAACTGTTCGATTTGTTTTTTTCATAGAATGGCTACAGGATGGAATGATGGCGCAACAGGTTTTGCCCGCGAGTATTTTTTGCAGAAAGGCTGAAGCCATCTTATTCTCCAGGCGCGCTGAAAGTATTTCAGAACCGAGATCAGAAGTGAGAAGGGCGGTACCCATGGTGATATCCCTGGAGCAGAACGCTTCTGCCAATAGGGAGTATTCAAACATACCCATGCCACCCCCGCCTGATTTCTCGGGAATATGAATTCCGGTAAAACCCAGGTCCGATGCTTTTTTGAGGATCTTGCCGGGAAACCGGCACGATCTTGCCATGTCCAGGATATTTTCCTTGTCGAATTCTCCCCTGGCAAAATCACGGGCAGCCCTCAGGACTTCTTTTTGTTCAGGCGTCATGTGCAATAGATCCATTGCATCTCCCATCTGTTAATTTTGAGTCGATCCCATAGTATATGAGATATTGCGTTTCCTATCTCCGTGATTCTTTCTATACGCGGTCAGGCGTGTTGTTCATTCCATCGTGATATATAAGCTTTTGTTTCCAACAATTGATGGATTAATTAGCCCCAAAGATTCTGTTTTGTCAAATATTTTTTGTTTACCGTGAAAACACCTCAAGGGGCAGGGGGGAAATATCCTTGTTTCCATGCCTGGGGTAATTACTGGTAATCATGAAAGTTTTCAGGATAAGCCGCTGAAACAAATGGGGAAAGCTCAACTGCTATGTTTTTTCGAAAAGAAAGCGAATCCTTGTTAAGAGATCATCATAGATCATCATAAACGATGGACTTGTAAAAAGTCCATCCTCCGGCGGAGGGCGGTCTGGCCCCGGCCGGGGGTGGGGGTGGAACCATTTGAATTCATATCAAATGGCGGCAGGGGAGGGGAAGCCTTCACCCGAGATCCTCATAAATAAGGCTACGCTCAATTGAAAATAAAATCGAAATTTGCAAAGCCGTTTTGTATCATCAAGGACCCTTGTCAAGATTATGCTCTGGAAACAGGTTGCTTTCGAAATTTTTCAGAAGCTCGAGAGTACTTTCAGAAAGTCTTGCATACTTTGCTGCAAGATCCTGTTGTATATCTCCCTGTAACCTTGCTATTTTTGCGTAGAGGCGATAAAGTATCTTGTTTCTCATTCTCCAGAGTTTTTTTGCGTATCTAATACGCTTGTCGGTGTTTCTTGCTGCTGCCTCCATGTATCTTGTCACTACGGCGCAAAAATTTTTGTACTGCGCGTCCAGCATGTCAGAGATACGTTCGGATTTCAACGTTGTCTTGGTTATCTTGAAAAAATGATGGCCGACCACAGAGAGGGTGATGACTTCGGCAAAGACCGAAGGATGAACAAACAGGTTACGCAAGACGAACTTCATGTAATTCACGCCATATGCAAAGAAAGGCTGGGTTAAAACAGACTTGAGAAATATCCTGATTTCCTCCCACCCTATTTTACGCTGGAAGTATTCGGCATGTTCCAGGTTGTCGAGCAGCTTGTTGCAGCGTTTGAAATAGTTGGCAAGCCGTTTCCCGTACAAGACCTCCAGGACATGTTTGTATCCCTCGCGGATTCGTTCAGGCGCCATCTTTGTCTTGAAGTTGGTTGTCAAAGTATGTGTGTTGTTGCCAGCCGGGGCGGCAATGAGGCGCTTTTCTTTCTTGAGTCTTTCAAACAGTCTGGTTCCCGGCAAGGCGGTCAGCAAACCTATCATGGCCTTTGGTATGCCATTTCTCTGGATGAAATCGATCTGCCGCTCGAATATATCATCTGGATCATTGTCAAATCCTATTATGAATCCGGCCATGACTTCCATTCCGTTTTTCTGGATCCTTCTGACCGCTGCTGACATATCCACGCGCATGTTCTGGGTCTTTCCGGTTTCTTTCAGGCCTTCTTTTTCAGGGGTTTCAATCCCTATGAACACCTGGTTGAAGCCCGCAAGGCGCATCATATCCATCAGGTCGTCATCCTCGGCCAGGTTTATGCTCGCTTCGGTGAAAAAATTGAACGGCCTGTCATGCGATTCCTGCCATTCGATCAGTGCCGGAAGCAGATCGGACTTCACTTTCTTCTTGTTGCCGATGAAGTTGTCGTCTACCACGAAGACCGCCCCGCGCCATCCAAGCTTATACAGTGTTTCAAGCTCGGCCAGCAAAGATAAGGCGCTTTTGACGCGGGGTCTGTTTCCGTACACTGTCCATATATCACAGAACTCACAATGGAATGGGCATCCCCTTGAATACTGAACAGCCATTGAACCATACACGGAAAGATCGAGAAGGTCGAATCTCGGTACCGGCATTGTGCTTATATCGGGATGAGGCGGCATGGGATATACGCGCCGGGCGTTTCCATTTTCAAGCTGATCCATGAAATCTGCCAAGGTTTCTTCGACTTCTCCCAGCAGAAAATGATCAACCCCGGATATTTCCCGCCATGAATTCGTGGGGTATGGTCCGCCGGCGACAATGGTCTTGCCGAATCTCCTGCACCTTTCAACCACAAGATCAAAGGATTTTTTTTGTACGATCATGGCGGATATGAATACTGCATCAGCCCATTTTATATCATCATCTTTTAGTGCCGATACATTCATATCCACAAGTTTTGCCTCGTAGTCTTCTGGTAGCAGCGCAGCAATGGTTACAAGGCCCAGTGGCGGCATGGAGCTTTTTTTTTTGATAAACCGGAGGGCATAAGAGAAGCTCCAGTATGTATTTTTTGGTATCTCTGGATAGACTAAAAGTATGTTTTTATATCTTTTCATTCCTGTAACCCTTTTCCACTTTTTCATTTGGAGACCAGAAGATGAATTCAACGGTTATCCGTCAGCCTATGGTGCAAGCTTAACTCTTTCCCGGCGATTGACTGTTTTGCGATAAATTACTTTGCCGTGAAAATACCTCTCAGTCGGAGGAAAAAGAATCTTGTTTCATGCGTGCGGGTGCTTGCTGCTGATTATGAAAGTTTGTAAGTCCTCCATCCTGAAAAATTAAAATCTTTTAAATTATCCTACATTATTATTAATTCAATATAATTTATCTTTTGTAAGGATATAGTCGTAAAAAAATGACCAATAAAATGTATTTGGCTATTATACTATCTTTTCACAAGATCTTTCAAAACCGTCCGAATGCCGTTGTAATAGGTGACACCCATAAAGAACCACATCACGCACAGGCCGATGATGCCTTTCAACTCCTTTTGGGGATAGGCCGTCCAAACCTCGGTCTCCCACATGAAATAGGTGATGATGGGGGTGGGGATGATAAAGAGAAGAAACGGGATCCAGTACTTGAACTTCATAGCATACCTCCCAAGCCGTGAAAAGCTGATGAATCAGAATTTATTTTTATTAAAACTATCTTTTTTTAGCGGATAAATCAATCGTAAAGGTCAAAATATTATTAGCACATTAAGTTGTCCGGTCGTTTTGACATATGAAATGTCCGGTCATTTTTGGTTTTTACAATTGAGTCAATGAGATCATTCCTGGTAAAAACCAAGGTGACTACCCAACGGCCAATTGGCAGCGCGATTCAACAGTACTGCAATTGTTTAGTTTTTCAGAAAAGTTTGTAATAAACTTTGACTCTTCGAAGTTTCATGTGGAATTCGAAAAAGATATCAAAAGACCTCAATAGTAGCCGCTATTATGTAAATCTTGGTTATGAACGTTTCAGGGTTTAGGTATTCTATGGTTCTTTAAGGCCTAATCCAAGAGTCAGAATCCTGATTTCATGCATAACGGTCACCTCCTCGCCTCGTTTGGTGTGGACTTGCCCGTTTTATAT
>CAYVIE010000152.1:0-7747 GCA_964451355.1 uncultured Desulfobacteraceae bacterium | reverse complement strand
AATGGAATCGGATAGAGCCAATTATCAGAAAGTTAACGCCGCCCAAAGATCCAAGAGGTCGCCCTCCACGTGATCCAAGGCATGTGCTCAACGGCATCCTATGGATACTGCGTACTGGCGCTCCCTGGAAAGACCTTCCCCAGCGGTATCCGCCATACCAGACATGCCACCGGCGATTCCAGCAATGGGTCAGGCAAGGTGTTTTCAAACGAATTGCCCAGGAGCTGGCCGAAGACCTATATGAACGAGGCCAAATTGATATACGGGAAGCGTTCATAGACGGGTCCTTCGCGCCGGCAAAAAAAGGGGTCTTGCTGTCGGCAAGACAAAGCGCGGCAAAGGCACCAAAATCATGGCCATCGCAGACGCTTCTGGTATTCCTGTCGCCGCTCACATTGAAAGCGCTTCGCCCCATGAAGTGAAATTGGTTGATGCAACGATAGACAGCGGTTTTATCCGATATGCTCCGGATAAGCTTATTGGCGATAGAGCGTATGACAGCGACGGTTTGGATCAACGATTGCTTGAAGAGCGAAATATCGAAATGATAGCACCCCATCGAAAAGGACGAAAGAAACCGAAAACTCAGGATGGGCGGAAACTGAGGCGTTATCGGCGAAGATGGAAAGTGGAGCGGCTCTTTGCCTGGCTCCAGAATTTCAGGCGGATTGTTGTTCGATACGAATATCATGCCGATAATTTCCTCGGTATGGTACAACTTGGGTGCTCAATGATCCTACTTAGGTTTTTTTGAGATGGCTTGTAGTAGTTGCGCTGCAATGGCTTTTGGTATTTAGCTCATTGGGAGACCCATAGGCACAATTTGATCCTGATATGGCAGCTGTTATGCATTGATGCATGGCCTGCAGTGTAACCGGTTTGGAGAGGTAGGAAATATTTTTATATGATGATAGCTGTTCGACAATATCTTTTGATATGTATCCTGAACACAGGATAACTGGTGTCTCCGGGCGGAGTCCCGCAATAGCCTTGATCAGTTCCACCCCGGTCATTTTAGGCAGCATAAGGTCACAGATAATTATATCAAATCCGCTGGGATCCTTTGAAAATTCATCTATGGCATCCTTGCAACCAGAAAACGCCAGCACTTTGTAGCCCAGATTCTCCAGGGAATAGGCCCAGCTTTCAAGGAGTTCCTCGTCATCATCAACCAGCAAAACACGTGCTCGTACCCGGGATGGCGCACTATACAGTGTATTGCTATTATTTTTTTCGGTATTATTAATGGCTGTATCGGCTTCTGGCAGAAGGATGGAAAACGTGGTCCCCTTGCCGGGTTCACTTGAGACTTCTATTCTGCCGTGGTGTTCCTCCACGATTCTATGCACCACAGAAAGCCCCAGTCCGGTTCCTTTGCCCTTGGGTTTGGTAGTGAAATAAGGGTCAAAAATTCTCTCAATCGTCGCAGCGTCCATGCCACATCCATTGTCTTTCACCTTGATGCGGATATAACCTTGAGTTTTGCTGTTTATTTCTTTTTCCGGGGATCGGCTATCAATATCATCGATATCATTGGTTATGATGCGGTCTATGCTGATTTCAATATTGCCGCCTTCATCAGAGATCGCGTGTGCCGCGTTGGTGCAGAGGTTCACAATAACCTGTGAAATCTGGGTCGGATCCCCAAGTATTTCAAGGTCATTGTCGTTCAAGTGTAATTCAAGATCGATATGCCTTGGGAGAACAGTTTCCAGGAAGCGTTTTGTATCCTCAATAACACTTTTTACGCAGAATCTCTTTACAACCGGTTCGTGATGACGGCTGAACGAAAGTACTTGTTCCACTAGTTCTTCCCCGCGCTGACAAGCGCCAAGGATTTTTTTCAGGCGTTTTTTCGGGGGGCCTTCAGGAATAGCGTCATACATTTCCATCATTTCGGCCTGGGAGAGTATTATCGATAATATATTGTTGAAATCATGGGCTATTCCCCTTGCAAGCGTTCCCAGCGCCTCCATTTTCTGGGATTGCCTGAGTCTGGTTTCGAGATCTTTTATTGCGCTGATGTCATTTCCTATGCACAAAAAACCGGTCACTCTTTTCTGAGTATCAAGCTGATCCGTTTCTTCAGTTGTTATTGCCCTTATTGTCCATGCCACGTGTAGCTTCTGGCCGGTTCCGCTTCTATGTACTACTTCAATGTTGCCCCGGGTCTTGTCAGGGGAGGCTTTCAGCTCGGCGAAATATTCAGAAATGGAACTGGCTTGCGTAACAACTTTTGAAAAGATTGTTTCATATGCGTTCCTGCCAGGAAGTTCTTGCTGGGAGAAACCAAAAAACTCGGCGCCATATTGATTGATGAAGTTTATTGAGCCATTGGTATCTAACTCAAGGATGATACTGTTGGCGTTTTCAACAAGACGTCTGTATTTTTCCTCGCTCTGGCGTAATGCTGTTTCAGCCTGTTTCCTTTCTGTAATATCCCTTGCAAGAAGGCAGAGAATCTCCTTTTCATCAAAAGAGACATGGCTTGCGAGTACTTCGACCGGTATCAGTGATCCGCTTTTTGTGACAAAAAAGGATTCTGTTTTCAATACACCGGATTTATTCACTTTATTCCAGAAATTGCTGAATTCATCCTTTCTGCAGGAAAAATCGATATCAGAATAGACTTTTTTCGTCATTTCGCTCGCGGTAAAGTTAAGTGTTTTGCAGGCGCTCCGGTTGAAATAGGTGAATGAACCGTCGGGCTTTATCAAAAAGACAAGATCAGCGTAATGGTCCATGGCGTGCTGGAGGAGTCTCAAGGCTTCCTGGGTCTCTTTTTGCAGGGTGACATCTATGCCGAAAGATTGAATCTCTTTTAGATTTCCTTTTTTATCAAATATTCCATGATGCACCCATTCCACCCATTTTACATTGTCTTTTGACACCACGAGTCTCAGTTCGTTGCGGGTGACCGGATTGTTGCGTGACAGCCTGGCTATACATTGCCTGATCAAGCCGCGATCCTTGGCCGGCAGGTAGGGCAGGAAGTTGGTCTGGATTATTTGGTCCGGGGGAAGGCCAAGGAACCGGCAGAACGCCTGGTTGGCGAAGATCCTGGTACCGTCTGGCAGCCATCTCACCACGAATCCTTCCTGCTGTTCAACCATGCTCTGGTAAAGCACGCGGCTTTTTCGCAGCGCCTCTTTTTCGTATTTCCGCAGCAATGCCTGCGCAAAGATCCTGCCCACCATCCGCATACGCCTGATCAATTGCGGAGGCCATTCGTATTCCTTGCGGAAGGTGTCAAAGAGGATTGACCCTATGGCGCCCTTGTCGCCTGAAAGCGGAATAAGGAGAAAGGATTTAACCCCGTATTTTACACATGCATTTTTTTCTGCTTGTGCATCAGGCGGGAGATCGGAAATTCTTGAAAAAGCGAGCACCTTTCCGGCCTCGACCCACTTGCTCGCCCATGGGAAATGATTATTTAAAGCATTGGATGATAGTTTGGGTATACCAGGCTCGGCATATGCATAAGTCGCTGTCAGCCGATGGATTTCGTGATCGCGTTCAATTACTGTCCCGCGGTCAACACCGAGAAACCTGACGATTTTTTTCAGCCAGAAAGTAATATTTCTCGAAATATCCCATATGGAGAGATCGGCAAAAGCCCTTGATAAGTCCCACAGCAGCGCTTCGAAACGAATTCTTTCATTAAGTTTTGCCTCTATTCTTTTTCTTTCAGCTATCTCCTGCTTGAGGCGCTGGTTTGCCGCCATGAGAGCCTGGATCTGTTTTTCCGCATCTTTTGCCAGGGGGGTGAAAAGATTACGGAAAGCTTCATCGGAATTTTTCTTCGAGACTCCGCATGGAAAGGCGACTCCGAATATACCTGTGATCCTGCCTTGCTCCATCACCGGATAGACGTGAATCATCACCGGAATAGGGGAGCCGCTTTTATGCTTCAGATGGAAAACAACATTTTCGAAGGAGTCCCCTGCAAGAACCTCTTCAATACCTGTTTTCGCCCGGTCCTGTTCGATTTCGAGGAGGAATTCAGAAACAGGCTTGCCGATTACTTCATGCTTGTCGTGGTATCCGAATTGCAAAACACCGGTCTGGTTTATGTCGTACACACACGCGTCCCTGATTTCAAAAACAATGCCAGGGAAATGTTCAGACAGGACCTGCAGGCGCCCGGAAAGATCGTTTTTTTCCAATATTTGTTTTTTGGTTGTGTTCATGGAACATGCATGAATTTTTGTTTAACCCAATGCATTTCCTGGCCCCCCCGCATGTTTCTGCGAGCCAGGACTTGTATATAGATTACTCTTTTCCAAAAACCCTTTTATGGTCGAACCTGAAGAAGCCGGCTGATTCCTCCGCTGCAATTTCCTGCGCTGCCTGCTCGCCGAATATCCGTGTTCGGAGTTCGTTCAGAGCTTGTTCGCGTTCTTTTTCATCCTTGATATTTTCTAGTTTTTTACGTTCCTCCATGTATGTCATACCCTTTTGCCATTCTTCATCACGTTTCCTGTCAAGCTCATCCCAGCGCTTCAAGGCTTCCTCGTCCAACCCCATGGCCTCCCTGAAGCTGCGCAGCTTTTCCCTTCGTTCCTCCGCAGTCATTGAATGAAGGTCATCCTGGACCGACCCGACTGATAAGAATCTGTCCATGAGTTCTGTCTGGCGTTTTTTGATAAACCTCGGCGTATCCTCTCCATACGCCTGCTCGATTGAATCAAGAAATGTCTTTGTCTTTTCCTCGAACGGCATGTCAGGGTTTTCATCTATCTTTTTCAGGCCTTCGTAGATCTGGTCGTTTTTCAGCTCCACAGCCCATATTTCATAGGCGGCATCACCAAAGACCTGGTAGCGCTTGTCCCACAGGTATTCTTTGCGTTCATCGCGTGTCATCCTGTTTAATTCCTTGCGATGATCATTGAGCCACGTTCTGTATTCCATAAGCTTTTTGAAATGATCGTAAAGTTCATCTGCCATGTCGGGAAACATTTTCTTCAAAAAAGGATAAACAAGTTCCTGCCACCGGTCAGGATAAAAATGTTGAAGGTAAGCCATCAGCTTTTCCACGGCCTTTGTTTGGGTCCAGCGGTTATAAATTGTATCACCGAATTTTTCCTTAAGGTAATCCATGAACTGTTGGTCCGGTGGACCATTGTTCTGGTCCTGTGCCTCCTGGTTTGTAGAGCTGGCATGTTTTTCCCCGATTTTTTTCTCGACGCCCGGTTCAGCCGAAGGGAGTTTCTCACCAGTTGAAGAGATCCCTGTTTCAGGTGCCGGCACGGGAATCACAGAAGGATTAGGAGTCGCAAACATCAGATATGCGGAAAAACCAAGCAGGAAAATGATGAAAACAACAGGAATGATCCGGTTTTTTTTAAACTTCTTAATCATGTTTCCCCCCTTTTAATTATTAAAAATGCGAAAATATATTTAATGTCATGATATTTTTTCTTGAAGGCATTTCGGTAATCCGGATGGATAAGAATGCAAGAACCTTGCCGGATCGGCGGCAGGAGCAATCATTCTGAAGCCTTGCCGGAGTCGTAGCTGTAACGGAGCGAAGGTGTGCTTTTACGTTTTATGCCATGTTTTTTTAAAAGATTATAAAGTCTTGTCCTGCCAAGCCCCGATATCCTGCAGGCGTCTTGAATATTGCCGCCTGAATGGGCCATGAGCCTGACAAGGTATTCTTTTTCAGCATGCGACAATATTTTTTCCCTGTACTGCCTGAACGGCAGAATCGATTCCTCCTGGCCGGGTGATGCGAAGCGATATATTCCTTGAGGGGTATTGTTCGCCACCACCTTGTTTCGTAATGCCCATATGCGGATATTTTCAGGCAGGTGAACCGGCAATATCACTGGAAGGTTATGTGCTGCAACAAAGGCCCGGTCGAGTGTGTTTATGAGTTCGCGGATGTTTCCCGGCCAGTTGTATGCCATCAGGATTTCCCATACTTCCTGGGATATATCTTTGGCTTTAGTGTCGTAGCGCCTTGCCAGACGCTTGAGGTAGTTTTCCGCTATAAGCCGTATGTCATCTCCCCGTTTGCGTAAGGGTGGAAGCGTGATAACGATTCCCTTGAGGCGGAAAAGAAGTTCCGGGCGGAATGTGTTTTTTTCACAGGCGGCCTCGAGATCCTTGTTGGTAGCTGCAACAACCCTGAACCTGCTTTCCAGTTCTTTTTCCGACCCTACAGGCCTGAATCGGTGTTCCTGTAAAACCCTTAGAAAGGTTTTCTGGATGGAAAGGGGTAATTCTCCAACCTCGTCCAGGAAAAGTGTGCCCGTATGTGCAAGCCTGATAAGACCGGCTTTGGATTTATCAGCACCGGTGAACGAGCCCTTTACATGTCCAAAGAGTTCACTCTCAGCCAGGGAAGGTGCAATAGAGCCGCAGTCGACCACGATAAAGGGTTTGTTCTTCCTGCTACTGTTTTTGTGGATGGCCCTTGCGAACAACTCCTTGCCGGTGCCTGTCTCTCCTATGATAAGAACATTTGCATCGCTTTGGGCCGCCATGGCAAGCTGTTCATAGCATCGCTGCATTCCCTGACTTTTACCAATGATGCCATGCAGATCCAGGTCTGAGATGTTAATGGAAGGGCTTGCGCCGGCTTGTTCCCTGTATTGAAGGACGCGCTTTATGGAAAGTAACGCCCGCTTTGGTGAGATGGGTTTTTTTAAATAATCCCATGCACCGCTTTTAACAGCCGTCTCGGCGCTGTTGGGATCATCGAAGCCTGTAATGATAATCACCTCGGGCTTGGATGGTGAGCTCCTGATAGCTGGTAATGCGTCCAGGCCGCTTCCATCAGGCATGTTGATATCCAGGAAGACCACATCATACGGAGCATTTTGTGTTTCTAAGATAGCTTCTTCGATACTGCCCGCATAATGAGCAAAGTGCCCGAGGTTCGAAACGATTTCTGATAATGCCTCGGAAATTTCCGGTTCATCATCGACAATAAGGACATTCGCCATAACAGAAAAACTCCCCCCATTAATCTGTTTACGGCATTGCTAAACATGTTTTTGTTTGCTGACTAAAGTTTTCAGCTAATTATACCTGAAAAAGCCATGGGTTTGTCAAGCACTGTTCGGTCTGCTGATGAGCGATTAATTAATAAATGCTTTTATTAAATCCAGTGCCTCCTTCCGTGAATTCATGATTTTGTTTTTCAAGACCGGAAGGTTGTTGTATTTTTACTCTGAGCCAGGGATGTCACACTCAAAAACAAGGAGGGGGATCATGAGACGAACATTATTTTTATTTGCAGTATTTCTTGTCGCCGTATTTATTTTGAGCGGATGCGGGACCATGAGGATGCCTGCCGGGAGTGTTTTCCCCGGGCTAATATACAGTGATGTCAATTATCCGTCATTACGGGAGGAACCGGATGTACAGTACAGGTTCACGGCACAGGATATAACCATACTCGGGCCTGTAACAGCCAAAGGATCCAGCGTGAACATACTGGGACTTTTTGGTACTGGCAGCAATGGTTATGAAACACTTATGGAAGCTGCAAAGTCGAAATACCCGGATGCGGATACCGTGATCAATATCAACTGGGATACAAAGTTTACATATTTCGGCCTGATCTATATTCCCATCTACCAGAGGGCGGATTCAACACTTACCGGGACAGCAATCCGGATGAAAAGGTAGTAAAGCTTTCATTGGTCTATTTTTGAAAATCAGGCATCCCTGGCAGCCTGTAACAGAGATACATAGTTTCATTGTTCGGAAAGCTTGCTGAAATCGCCCGAAGGAA
>CAYVIE010000151.1:6095-7854 GCA_964451355.1 uncultured Desulfobacteraceae bacterium | reverse complement strand
TATATAAAAAAAGTCCTTCATTTTTTCAGGTCTTCCCAGGTCGGCAAAAGGAAGTAAATGGGCAAGATACAAAAAGACTTTTGCCGTATCTCCGACCTTGTGGCGGTAATGATCCAGACCCAACCAGAGGTTATGGGCCTTTACTTGCGGAACAATTATTAATAATGAAATGACCAATAAAAAAACTTTGAACAATGATTTTTGCTCTTTAATTCTTTTCATTTTGTCTCCCTTTCATTTATTGTTTTACTTAAGAGTTAGGTTTTTTTATTCTTCTTAATTGAAGAAGATCAGGCGAATACGTTCAGAATCTATATGTGAGCGTACCTATAAATACGCGGCCCGGATTATATGACTCCATGCTCAGACCACTGCCAGGATCTCTGCCATGGGGGGTTTCCGTGTGCTCCTCATCAAACACGTTTTCGATGGCGAGTGACGCAGTGAAATGTTTACCGATGTCGCGCCAGAATTTTAAATCCACCAGGAAATAATCATCGGCGGTTTCATTTTCAGTATTGGCGTCATCCGTGTACTGCTCGTCCTTCCAGAGTACGTTGACATTCGAATTGACCCATCTGTTCAAGTATTCCGCGCCCACATTCACAATATTCTTTGGAGAATTTCGCAATTCCAGGCCTTCCAAATCAACAGCACCCGGAAAATCCGGTTTATCGTAGTCTGTGATTTCGGTGTCCGAATAGGTGTAATTTGCATAGAAAGAGACATTTTTCGTAAGATTGTACCGCAGATCCAGTTCAATACCATATATTTCCACTTCGCCCACGTTTTGTTTTATCTGATAGTTTCGCGTGGCCCAATAACCGCCTCCTGCCACCGGAATCCCCGTATCCACATAGTACAGAAAATCCTTGCCCTTGGAATAGAATGCTGATGCCGCCATTTTAAGATTATTCAGGACCTTCCAGTCGGAACCTATTTCAAACGTATCAATGGTCTCTGGTTCAAGATTCGGATTGGCGATTTTGGGTCCCACATACTGCCAGCCCGTTCGGCACATGTCATCAAGTTCAGGGGCGCGAAACCCCCGCCCATAAGAGGCATAGGCGCTGAATGCATCGGTAAAAAAATACCGGGCTGAAATCCGGGGACTCACTTCGTCCCAGTTTTCGTCTTTAATGGGATTGTTCTGGATGTAATTATAGAAAAGATGGCCGGTGTTGGCATCCATTTTGCCGTCTTTAAAATCAACATAGTCATATCTTATGCCAAGCGATAGCCTGAGACGTTCATCGGCAAGTTTCATTTCATCCTGCAGGTACAGGGAATAAAAACGCATGATCCCCTCATTCCTCAGGAAACCGATCCCGTCATCGTCAATATCCTTCGCGTCAACGCTGCCCTCTTTCAGGTCAGCGCCAATGCCAATGGTGTTCCAGTCAGCAAAAAAAGGGCTGGAAAAATGCAGCAACAGCCCGTAATCTTCACGGTCTGAATCCACGTCCGTATCAGCCTTGCCGATACGGTCATAGAGCTTATAATATTCCTCATACTGATAGAAAACGTCTGCCTTCCAGCGCTTATCTCCATTTCCACCGTCATAGCCCGCTCGAACTCTATCATTCTTGAAATGGCGGTGCTCACCATCTTTGCGATCATCGCCCTTGACTCCCTCACCGCGGTCATCGTAATAATACTCATACTCCAGTTCCACGCTGTTCAATTCGTCAAAATCATAGCCGATCTTGGGAGAAACAGACCATTCTTCAAGTTTTAAAGGAATGATTTCATATCCTTT
>CAYVIE010000151.1:0-5995 GCA_964451355.1 uncultured Desulfobacteraceae bacterium | reverse complement strand
TCTTGGGAGAAACAGACCATTCTTCAAGTTTTAAAGGAATGATTTCATATCCTTTTGCTTCCTGCCTCGCCCGGTAATTGTCAGACGCGGATTCAAAGCCGTCGCTATCGCGATAGAGCCCGGAGATACGATAATAGAACCCGTTTTTTTCACCTGTTCTTCCCGAAACAAAAGCTCTGCCGCCATAGGTATCATGACTTGCGGCCTCACCGGTAACCTGGCCGGAAAATATATCAACAGGTTTCCTTGTAATAAGATTTATAACCCCACCCATAGCGTTGCTGCCATAAACAGAGGAACCGGGCCCTTTAAAAATTTCAATACGTTCGATATCTTCGGGATTTATACTGTGCCAGTTGACGCTGCCGCTGTCGGTTTTGTTTATGGGCACACCGTCTACAAGCACCAGGGTACGGCCTTGCTCAAAAGAACCGAGGCCCCGGAGCCCGACGACCGGGCGCATTTGACTGATACTTGTACGGCTTGAGTTAACGCCCGAGACATGCCGGAGAATTTGGTCAATCTTGAGGCCAGGCATACGCTCAATCTGTTCCCTTGTGATTACTTCAACCCGGGCTGGCACCTTTTCCAACTCCTCTTCTTCCATCTTGCTGGCAGTAACCACGACCTGACCCAGCTTATACGCCCCGGTGGATTCCTGAGCATATCCCATCATATTATCCCCAAAAAGGAATACCGCACTCAGCAGAACTGTACCACAAACCAATTTCCTGATTTTATCCATTTGCATTTTACCCTCCTTTCAAATTGAGACTGAACAATAAAAAAAGCCAGAAATGATTTCTTTGGAAAAATAAGTATCAATGATATTCCCTCTGAGTCAAAGATCCTCCGGTATTGATACCTTTTTTGTTTACCATGGATGCCAGTACGGGTAATAATATCATGGCGGATAATACCAATGGGGATCATTATCGCACAAAAAATCTTTCTCATTTTAAATCACCCCCATTCCAGTCATATTACTCTGTAAGGAAGTATCGGAAGATGTGATGGACGTCGTTATTGACCGGACGTCATCTTACTATAAATTCTCTAGCCAGAGACCTGCTCAGTGAATTCATCAAATATCTCTCTGCGATCCAGTTCAATCCAGTAATCTATGGATAACTTCCGAATATGTGCAAAGTATTCGGCGTTTAACCCCCCGAACTCTTTCAGGGCTGCCTTAATGTCTGCCCTTATCCTGTTCAGCAACTCCTTTTTTATCCTGAGCGTGAGTTCTTGGTTTTTATAGATAAAGATGGCCGCAGGCTGAGGCGATCCGTCAGATATTTTGATGGTTCCTCGGCCCAAGCTTGCTCCCGTGGAAACCTGTAACCCGTCGTTCATGCAACTCAGGGGCGGACTGTTTCCGGCCAATGAAACAACCTTCAGAGTGTCGAAAGGCGCTTCCAGGATTTCTCGAGCCCTTATGCCCATCTTGGCTCCAATGAGTGAGTATATCCCCAAATGCCGATGGAGTTCATTAGTAAGAAGACATGCCTTCCATTCTTCAAGACCATATTCTGCAATGATTTTTCTCACATGCGGGCTGACATCTTTCCTGAAGAAGGCAGGCTCATCAGGGAAGGCTTTCAATACGACTGAATGGCGAGCACTCAAATGAAAATCTCGAGAATAACTCAGAAGTTTTATATAGGCATTACGAACGTCCTCACTTTCAAAAGTCGCCAGGGTCATCACATGATCATGACCGGCCGATGGCGAAAACTTGAAAAGCGATGGCTGATTCAAGAAGATGACAGGCATTTCATCCCACACATAGAAGTGCCCGCAAGACAGAAGTTTGCTCACTTCAGGATCCTGATGAATGCTTGCAACCAGGCAGGCAGCGTCTGTATTAAGGCCACCTATTTGCTTGTAAAGCTTCTGGTCAAACTTAAGTAATTTTGCCCGGGGAAAATTCATTGAATAGATCTCCAGGCCCGAATCAAAGACAAAACGAGCAGAGTCCGGGTCTCGACGGGTGTTCCATCCCGGACTCGGATCATCCGGATGCCCTCCGTAGTATACCACGCGAGAGATCTTGTCCTTGATCTTTACGCTTAGCTTGAGAGCGTCTGCCAGGTTCGTTAGAGGTCCCAGGCAAAGATACAGGATGCTTTCATCCAAAGAATTCAATGTATCCACGATTGTCTCACCAGCCGGGGAACAAGCAGGCAACTCGGCAAAATGGCTCTGGGCTGCTGCAGGCCATCTTATGTTCTCAGACCAAGATCGCCAGGGAGGAGCCGGCTTGTCCAAAAAATCACCGATAGCAATTTTAATACCTTTCCTTTGGAAATAGTTCAAAAGTATTCCCAAATTCCGGCAACCGGCCTGAGGGGATGCCGCCCCATCGGAAACAACAATCAGTGGAATATCCGCCAGGTCTAAGTTTAGCAGCATTGCTATAGCTCGGATATCGTCGAGCGCCATGTCTGTATCAACAATAATCGAAATTCTACAAGTATGCGCCCGTGCAAAATGGGCGGTAAAGCAGAAAAACAACAGGACACACAGGGTTACGCATCTTTTTCGCATTATCCTCGACCTCATACAATCTCGTTACGGCATCTGCCTTGATGGCCGAATTGAGTCAAATGAACCTGCCTTGCAGCCTCCAGGAGAATAGCAAGGCAAATAAAAAAAGCTTTTTCATCATAGAACACCTCGACAGCCATACGAACATATACATTTTGATAAAACTCCCCGAAGATGTTTTACGACTTCACCTTCGGGGAGTTCCCTCAAGAACCTCTTATGATGTTATTTCTTCAGGTTCTCTTGGGTCCGTTTCATGGCCGATTCATAGGGCTTGCCCTCCATAAATTGTCCGACAAGCAGAAGGCCCATGAATTTTTCCTTGTCTTCTAAGAGTTTTTCTCCCATATCGGCCACTGTCCCGCGCAGGATGCGCTCTCGGTCAGGATAACCGGCCCAATAGACCACGGCGCAGGGCATATCCGGCGGGAGCACTTCCCCTAAGGCTGCAAAAAGCTCTGTTGATTTCCATAGCGCCATGTAAAAGACCATAGTACAGGGGTACCTGGCCAGATCCTGGAGAATCTGTCGCTCCTTAATCCCCCAGCCTAACAACGAAAATGGGGCTGTCTGCAAGACAAAGCGGGTGTCATGGGCGGGAATGGTACTTCTGCCCAGGGCGGCCATGGCTGCCGCATCGCATCCCATGCCCGGAATAATTACCACGTCCTCCGGGTCGAATTGTTCCACATACCAGTGGCTGGGGCCATAAAGGCATGGGTTCCCGTAATCGAGAAGTCCGATATCTTTTCCCTCAGCCAAAAGACGTTTGAATTGCGCCACTCGCTCATTCCGTATCCGGAAACGTTCCACTTTGAATTGAGCCAATTCTTCATTGTTTAACTTCTGCTGCGGCTTCCCTTTGTAGTCCCAAATATCCGTCCATGGATCAAACAGGACGGGTTTGTTACCCACATATTCCCTGAACAGTTTCACATGCTGGTCAGGAGCTGCAATAACATCCATCCGTTTGATCGTATCTAAAGCCTGTAGTGTCGCGGTCCGGGGGCCGGCCGGACCGGTTCCGATCACATAGAAATGGCCACGACCCCAGGCTGCGGCCTGAGAGGGCCATAAGACTCCGGCCGCAACCATGGCAACGACTGCAAGGAGAGCAGCCTGTTTCATTCGCTTCATGAATTTGCCTCCTTGTTTTTCTTAAAATTTCATGCCAAGCTGAAATCCCCAGACATACTTCGGCATTTCATACCCGGAAATTTCCTCGTAATTAGTACCGGTCACGTTGCTGCAAAATAATTTCGCCATGTACTCCTGCCCATCATATTTGAACTCCTGCTCAAATCCCGCATCGACGGTAATATAGTCATCAAGTTCTTCGCCCAGTTGAGTATCGCGATCGCCAACATAACGTGAGCTTAACTGGAGCCAGCCGTCCGACCAGACATTATACCGGGCCAGTAATTTGATCTTGTGTTTAGGCAAAAGCGCAGGAAGATAGTATGAATAATCGTCCTCAAAGCCTGTTTTGTCGGCATCATACTCCTGGTAAATATAGGCTGCCGTGGCCCGAAACCTATCTCCCAGATGAATGGCTGCCTCAAGTTCCACGCCGTAAAGTTTGAAGTGATCAATGTTATAGAGGCAGTTACTGCCGAGGGTTCCGAACCCTCCCAGTGCGCCTACAGATGTGATGCCATTGTCATTGATAAAGTCCTTGATGTCATAATAGAAACCAGCCGCTCTGACGGTCACTGGTTTGAAATCTTGAATGATTCCAAGTTCATACTCCCAGGCCGATTCCGGGTCTAATGAAGGATTTTCCTCGGACGCGCACCGCGCCCACCAATAGTAATCTCACGGACACGGGAGCCGGTAGGACCTACTCACCGCAGCATAGAGTGCAGTGTCAGAGGTGGCCTGGAAATCCACCTTCAGGCTTGGATAGAAACCATCGTCATCTTCTTTTTTGCCTTCGGTCGGCCAGCCAGTTCCAAATTGGGAAAAGTAAGTATCCATGTCAACATGATAGTAGCGAACGCCGGGTGTAACCGTCCAGCGATCGCCCAGGCTGATGACATCCTGGATATAGGCTGATTTGACCCTGTAGATGGCGGGATTCTCGTCCGGCCAGCCCATTACCTGGTATTCGGCGCCCACAGTCACACAGTGGGACTCGAACAAGTCAATATCCCGGTACTCGGCGATGATTCCTCTTGTCTCATCGTCCACGAAAAAATCTTCCTCGAATGTGCCCATGGCAGTATACATACTGGTCCAACGCCTGCCCCCAGTGAAAAATCCGTGGACCTTGGCGGTTCCAGGACCCAAGGGAACCTGAAGGATAGCATCCAGATAGGTGGTATGTTTATCCCAGTGTGGATCATTCTCGTCATACTGAGGCCAGTCAAGGTGTCTTAACTGGTCACGATCCGGGTAGAATTTGGGATAATCCGAATCGTAGTCGGCCCGGGACGGATCATTGATGACCGGCAAGCCATAATAAACATCTGAATACTTGGCTCCAAGGCTAAGTGTGGCATCCTTTGGGAGATAAAAAGTCAAATGCCCGTTATAGCTATTTGTTTCCTGAAAGTTGTTTCTGAGATAACCGTCGGTCTCTTGCCTGCTTGCTGAAAAATTATAGCCCACGACATTTCCCACACCCCCGTTAACAGAGGCTGACAAGTTGCGGGTATTAAACTCCCCGTAACCTGCCATAACACTGAAGTCAGGTTTGAGCCCCTCGGTCTTTTTTCCCTTCTTGGTGATGATATTGATCACTCCGCCGATAGCAAAGGGATGAAGCACTGAGTGCCCTCCCCTAATGATCTCAATGCTCTCGATATCGTCCATGTTCAGTGTGGACCAGTCAACGATATACCTTCCATAATGGCCGGTATGGTTAATACGCCTGCCGTCAATCTCGATGACCATCCGGCCCTCATTAAGACCGCGGATGGATACCTCGTCGCCCGGGCTGGCCATAAGCGGATTGACGCGCTGTACATCAATCCCACCGATCTCGGTCAGCACATCGGTCAGTGTATGAACCTCACCAGGCTTTTTAAATTCATCCATACGAATAATAGTTTTTTCGGTAGTGATCTCAACGCCTGGCTGTGGAGCTATCACTGTGATCGTGCCAATATCAATCGCCTTTGGTTCCTTTTCCTGGGCCAAGACGGGAATTGCGATCATGCCCAGGATAAAAGCGAGCACGGTGACAAAAAAGATGTTCCCAAACGGTTTGCTTTTTGTCTTGGATATCATTTCTCCTCCATCCATCTGTTTTCATGATGACATAAAAATGTTCTCAGGTTCAGCCTATATCGGATTGACGGAGGAATGCCGGTGTGATATATAAATAACCGGAGCATCCCTCACTCCGAGGGAACTTCACCGGGAAGGCAGCTTGCAGACCCTGGCTGGTGCCTGCTGCCTTCCCTTAACCTTATTCATCTCTGATCCCTAAATCGATATTTTTCCG
>CAYVIE010000150.1:0-7883 GCA_964451355.1 uncultured Desulfobacteraceae bacterium | reverse complement strand
TCAAATGGTTCCACCCCCACCCCCGGCCGGGGCTAAACCACCCTCGGCCGGTTGATGGACTTTTTACAAGTCCATCATTAAGGTTTTACAAACATTAAGGTTTTACGAAACAAATGCAAATGGTGCTTTTCCAGGAAGTTTAAATAAGAGGCTATAGCATGTACCTGCCCCGTGATAAAACATGCTACAATCAATCCATATACGGGGTATGGGAAATTTTTTTGACAACAAAGCGTATGTGATGTAATTAACTCAGATTTTAAAAATATACTTGTAATTATCCAAGATGAGGTTGAAATGAAGCACTTTGCACGTTTGAACCGTCTGCCGCCTTATGTGTTCGCCGCGGTCAACGAATTGAAAATGGAGCGCAGAAGAGCCGGAGAGGATATTGTCGACCTCGGCATGGGCAACCCTGACCAGGGGACGCCGAAGCATATCGTTGAAAAACTCGTTGAGGCTGCGCGCAAGCCACAGAATCACAGGTATTCCGCCTCCATGGGAATCAGGGACCTGCGCAAAGCAATATGTGAATGGTACAAGAAGCGTTTCGATGTCGATATAGACTATGAAACAGAAGCCATTGTCACCATAGGCGTAAAGGAGGGTATTTCCCACCTGATGCTTGTGACGGTGGGACCAGGTGATGTGGTCCTTTCGCCTAACCCGACTTACCCGATTCACCCTTACTCGGGCATAATATCCGGAGCTGATGTTCGATACATCCCCCTGGGACCGGATACCGACTTCTTTGAAAACCTGATTTCAGTGACAAAACAGACATGGCCGAAACCCAAGGTAATGATTTTATGTTTCCCGCACAACCCCACGACAGAGACGGTCGATCTTGATTTTTTCCAGAAGGTCGTTGATTTCGCGAAGGAACACGACATTTTCGTAATACATGACCTGGCCTATGCGGACATTGTTTTCGACGGTTACAAGCCTCCCAGCTTCTTACAGGCAAAAGGCGCCAAGGACGTCGGGGTTGAATTTTTTTCCCTCTCGAAAAGTTACAACATGCCAGGATGGCGGGTGGGATTCTGCGTTGGAAACAAGGACGCCATATTCGCCTTGCGAAGAATAAAAAGTTACCTTGACTACGGAATATTCCAGCCAATCCAGATAGCCGGCATCATCGCCCTGCGCGGCCCCCAGGATTGTGTCAGGCAGATCAGGGATCTATACAAGGAACGGCGCGATGCCTTGATATCCGGCCTTTCCCGTGCAGGCTGGGAGATCCCCCCACCCAAGGCTACAATGTTTGTCTGGGCGAAAATCCCCGAACAGTTCAAGGAGATGGGATCACTGGAATTTTCCAAAATAATGATCAAAGAGGCGAAGGTCGCAGTATCCCCCGGCGTTGGATTTGGAGAGTACGGCGATGAGTACGTGAGGTTCGCCTTGATCGAAAACAACCACAGGATCAAGCAGGCGGTGCGCGGGATAAAAAAGATGCTCCAGAAATACTGATGCATGCAAGAACTATTGGGGGAAAACAGGTGAGTATAAAAAAGATACCCATAGGAATACTTGGACTCGGGACAGTGGGTACGGGTGTTGCCCGGCTACTGTACGAGAATGCCGATATCCTTCAGAAAAGGCTTGGGGCTGCCATAGAAATACGCAAGGCCGCTGACCTGGACATCACCAGGGACCGCGGGATAATTTTTCCTCCCGGAGTTCTTACTACGGACCCATTTTCCGTCATTAATGATCCGGAAATCAGAATTGTTGTCGAACTAATCGGAGGAACCGGGATAGCGTTCGACCTGATAAAAAAAGCGATTGGAAACAAGAAACATATTGTCACAGCGAACAAAGCCCTGCTTGCGGCCCACGGTAACGAGATATTCGATATTGCCCTGGCAAACGGGGTGAGCGTGGCGTTTGAAGCCAGCTGCGGCGGGTGTATACCAATAATAAAAACCCTGCGAGAGACCCTGGCCGCAAACAGGATAAGCAAAATGGCGGGAATCCTTAACGGCACCTGCAACTACATACTCACCCAGATCGAAAAGCTAGGTATCTCGTTCAAGGAAGCCCTCTCAGATGCCCAGAAGGCCGGTTATGCCGAGGCGGATCCAACCCTGGACATCGAAGGCTATGATACCGCACATAAGCTTGCAATTCTTTCAGCCCTGGCGTTCGGAACGAATATCAACTTTGATGGGATCTATACCGAGGGAATATCTTTCATAGAACCCATTGACATAGAATTCGCATCCAGAATGGGCTACAGGATCAAGCTCCTCGCGATTGCGAAGTTCGACGGTTCAAGGGTGGAGGCAAGAGTGCATCCGACCATGATCCCAAAGTCAGAGATGCTCTCAAATGTAGATGGATCATTAAACGCGGTCTCTGTCACCGGGGATGCAGTAGGAACAATGATGCTCTACGGACACGGAGCCGGTATGATGCCTACGGCAAGCGCGGTCATCAGCGACACGGTCGATATAGCCCGGGGATTGCTTTCAGGCGGTTTAACGGTCCCCATGGCGGCTTTCCAGCCCGAAGCCATACGATCCGTCGACTCAAAGCCCATGGAAGAAATCGAGAGTTTCTACTACTTCAGGTTCGCGGCCGTGGACAGGCCGGGAGTGCTTGCGAAGATCGCGGGAATCCTCGGTAATCACGATATCAGCATAAAGTCCGTGCACCAGGAAGAGCAGAAATTAAACGATGCCGTACCCGTATTCATTCTCACCCACAAGGCGTCGGAGGCCAAGGTGTGTTCAGCAATGGAAAAGATATCCCGCCTCGACGTCATAGAAGGAGATCCGGTCCTGATAAGGATCGAGGAAGGAAACCAGACGCCATGACAGACATGCACATACTCTGTTCCGACCTGGAGGGTGTTTTTGTCCCGGAAATATGGATCAATGTTGCCATACGCACCGGTATCGAGGAGCTTAAACTGACCACAAGGGATATCCCGGATTACCACGTTCTCATGAAAAAACGCTTGGATATCCTTGACCGCCACAACCTGAAGCTTTCCGACATACAAAATGTCATCGAACAGATGGACCCCTTAGACGGCGCTTTTGATTTCCTTGAAGAAATCAGAGCCGACCACCAGATCATTGTAGTATCAGACACCTTTGTGGAATTTGCAGGTCCATTAATGAAAAAACTAAATAACCCGACCCTGTTTTGCAATTCCCTCGAAGTTGATTCCCAAGGGAGGATAACCGGCTACAGGCTCAGGCAGGAAGACGGTAAGACAAAGACGGTCCGCGCACTGAAAAGCCTGAACTTCAAGGTGGTGGCATTCGGGGATTCATACAATGACATAGGCATGTTGAAACAAGCCGATGCCGCCATACTTTTCAGACCACCCGAAAACATCGCAAGCGAATTCCCCCAGTTTCCCGTAACCCATGAATACCATGAACTAAAAAGGTTGATCGAACAATCGGTTGATGAAATTTGATCCAACCATATTTTCCGGCGCCAGGGTTCTCGTGATCGGGGACCTTATGGTAGACGAATATCTCTTTGGTGAAGTCGAAAGGATTTCCCCGGAAGCACCGGTTCCCATAGTATCCATAACATCGCAGGAATACCGGCTGGGAGGAGCCGGAAACGTAATCGGAAATATTCTCGCATTGGGCGGAGTCCCCATGGTTGCCGGTATCATCGGGGATGACCAGTGGGGCAGACTCCTTACTGAAAGACTTTCCTCGGCTGGTGCTGATACCGGCGGCATCGTGACGGCAAACGACAGGCCCACCACAAGGAAGACAAGAATCATCGCCGCAAACCAGCAAATGCTCCGCATTGATCACGAGCGAGTCGCGCCAGTAGCCGACTGGCTTTTACCACCATTGTACAGGTACATTGAATCGGCTGTGCCACATGCGGATGTCGTCCTTGTCTCTGATTATGCAAAGGGACTTATAGACGATTCAATGATGGAAGAAATTATTATTACAGCGAAAAAACACAACAAAAGTATCGTCGCTGATCCCAAGGGAATAGACTTCACAAAGTATTCCGGCGTGGACCTGATAACACCCAACAGAAAAGAAGCTGGGCTCGCAGCTGGTGTTGACGCAAAAGATCCTGATTTCGTATTAAAAACATGCAAGCGGCTCATGGATGTCGTGTCCCCTCAGGCCCTGCTTATCACTTGCGGCAAAGATGGGATGATTTTAAAGGAGAAAGAAACCAGCCCTGTTCATATCAAGGCCCGGGCCAAACAGGTATTCGATGTTTCCGGTGCGGGAGATACGGTCCTCGCATTAATGGGCCTGGGCCTGGCCTCTGGATTATCTTTTGTCTCAAGCGCGAGAATTGCAAACATAGCGGCAGGAATCGTGGTGGGCAAGGTGGGCACGGCCACTGTTACGCCTGAAGAGCTCAAATCCGCCCTTAGCCTGGAAGACCTTTTGTGACATCACGCACACTGCACCCGCTTCCATACGGCCCGCGTTAAGCCATTGATTCGCACGAAATTTCCGGTTCCAGCATCCAGCGACCTGCTCATTTTTTCGATGGCAGGCCGTCTGCATAGCACCTCAACGGCATATCATTGACCACAGCACCCACGCACTTGTTACAGGAAATACAGGCAGCCTTTCTGGTTTTACCCTCTCTTATCCGCTTTACCAAAAACGGCTCGCGGATAAACGGGCGGCACATGGAGATTGCATCGGCATCTCCATCATTTATTATCCTTTCCATCTGCTCAACCCGCCGGTTACCACCAACCAGGAATATCCGGGTGTTGCCAAGAACCGGTTTGATGAACCTCACATGCTCCAGATTCCACATCTCCTTGAAATCGAACTTGCCGGCCATGTTTCTCAAAACCAGCCATGCCAAGGGTTTCTGCCAGAGAGGGACTGCTCGCACGATCTCTGCGACAGGAACCTTTCCCCGCCACATGTGCATATTTGAAAAAACCGTGGTCCCGGTGGTGATTTCCATGGCCTCAATCCCCATATCCGACAGCCACTTTGCATAGGTCCGAGCCAATTCAGGCGTAACTCCAGGTTTCGGGGTGTAGTCCACTGCGTTGAGCTTCATTATTATGGGCATATCCTTGGGTATGTTGGAGCGTACGGCATTGACCACCTCCCTTACAAAGCGAAACCGGTTTTCGTCCGTCCCGCCCCATTGATCCCTGCGCTGGTTCAAATACGGGGAGAGGAACTGGTTGGGCAGATAGCCGGCGCCGGCACTGATATGAATCGCATCCGTTCCGGCCTCGGCGGCCCTGGCGGCGGCCCTGCCATAGGCATTGATGGCCTCATAAATCTCATCCTCTGTCATGGCCCTGGGTTTGACCATATACATGGGATCACGGCCTACTGCGGATGGAGCGATAGGGGTATGCCCGGTGTATTCCTTTCTGGTCTGCCGGCCGGCATGGGCAAGCTGGAAACAGACCTTGGCTCCGTATTCATGGATGGTTCTGGCCAGCCGCCTGAGCCCGGGAATCTTGTCATCACTGTCGATGCAGGTCTGGTGCGGGGTGGCTTTCCCGAGGGGATGAACGTTCATGTAGCCCGGAATTATCAGCGCGACCTCGCCCCTGGCGATGTTCTTGTACCGGTTTATGAGCTGATCAGTAACAAAGCCGTTTTCATCCGCCATGACCTCATATGTTCCTGCGTGGACAAACCGGTTCTTGATCTCGAGGGAACCTATCCGAAGGGGGGTAAATAATATGGACATGGTTGCTCTCCCCGTAAGTGTGATATGGTTCTAATGAAAAAACGGCCAGCCCATAACAGCCCATAATAATGATGGACCTGCACGAGTCCCTCAACCGGCCGAGAGCGGATCAGCCCCGGCCGGGGATGGGAGTGGAACCATTTGAATTCATCTCATACGGCGGGGGATGGGAAAAACCCTCCCCCGTCTCGTAACCTTTCATGATTGCTGACAATCACCCCCGGGCATGAAAACAAGGCTTTTTTTCATCCCAAACCCGAAGATGTTTTCACGGTAAAACAAAAAAACTCTTTGATTCCAGACAAAATTACCTGGACCTGCCTCATTTAGGAGAATTTCCAGGAGCAGACACCAACGGGGATAACATGGATTGTGTCAGGTTACTCGCCCCGAGGATCGCTGCGGCTCCCTCCAGGCTTGAGCCTTCACCCGCCACAAGTATGCGGGGGACCTTAACTATATCAGGATTTTTCACAGCGGCATCCAGGATCTTATCCAAAATGGCGAGTTCCATGACACGCTCCTTGCCCAGTACAGCCACCTGGGCCTTCTGGCCCTCTGCGATCTCCTTTAGCTGGAGCTTTTCACCCTCACCTTTGAGTTTTGAAGCTATCTTGTTCTTTTCAGCCACTTTTACCCTGATCTCGGCAGCTACGAGTTCTGGCTGCTGGTCCGCAGTGGCCCGGGCCTTTTCGGTCTCTATCCTCTGGTCCTGGGCCTCCTTTTCCCTTTTGAACGTTTCTTTGAGCTGTCCTGCAAGCTGTTCCCTTAAACGGGCCACAAGAAGCTCGGGCGGGACCATTGAATCGACCAGCCTGACATCCTTTATGGTGACGCCTGCCTTTTTCCCCTCGGGTATGACGGATTTTTCTATCTCCTCTTCCACCTTTACCCTGTTTTCATCGATAAGGCTCAATACCTTCTCAGCAGCGCATATGTTCCTGACAACAGACCGGATCGACGGAGTGACCACCTTGTCTTCGGCCGACTCGACAGTTCCCACGGAAGCCACCAAAAACGGCGCATCATCCGGCTCAACCTGAACCTGCACCCGGAGTTCCTGGGGAACCAGCCACCCCTCCATACGGGTGAATATGGCCTTATCAGCCGCATTTCTCGGAACAGGCACCTCCTCCGATCTTTCCTTCTGTTCGATCCGGCCGTCTTGCGTGACCAGGAGATCGATGTACCGCCGTGTATACCCGCCTTTGTAATTCCAAGTTTTAACCCTTGTATCAACCAAGGTAATGTTGTAGGCGGCGCGGTTAAGATAATACCGGCCTGGCGGTAACGGCTCTTCCCATATTCCGACCGATCCCTTCTTTACCAGAGGAACGGCCAGAGAACCTGCAAGGTCCTGGGGAATATCAGCCGGTTCCCACTCTGGTGTCTCCTGTACGTTCGATTTAACCACCCCCACAAAACCAGCCGGAATGTCTGTTGCGTTTTCAAAACGAACATCGAAAAGATACCTGTTCAACCTGTATTCACCAGGCGGAAGCACAGTGAGCTGAGGCCCTTTCTGGCCCCCGTGTTTCAGGAAATAGTCGGCGTCGAGCATGCGGGCAAACTCCTGCTGGGGCCATGCGTCGGCCAGAAACTGGCCTTGTCTCAGGGGAGCGCCATCTTTGGCAATAATAAACCCGTATTTGCCCTCAGGCACTTTGACCATCGGAAGCTCTTCGACATCATACAAGACATTGAGCAAAAGTTTGAAAGTAAAACCAGGAGGAAGCACGGTGGCCTGGGGACCCTTTTCTCCGTCAAAAGCAATGATCTGGCCGGGCTTCATGGGAGAGCCGAAGTATATACGCTTCAAATGGCCCACACTATCAGAATCGATAATCACATACGATGTAGCAACAACCAGAAATAACGCGAAGGCGGCGGCTCCGTAACGTATCAAACGCTTGACAATCCCGGGAGACTGGGCCGGTACCAGACGCGGCCCCACAGAAGCAATAATCAGGCAAATACCGATAAGAAAAAGATACGCCATAGAGATCTCCTTTACAGATAAAAATATTATACTATGGATACATCACAACTAGGCAGAAATTACAGATTTCCATCGTTCATAGAGGATTGAACAGCCATGATTGCCGGATACTAAGCATATGTGCTTAAATATTTATAACTAATCTGCACGGTACGAAATAATTTGCCTTCCCCAAAACAAGCTTTTCCCGGAATGAGAT
>CAYVIE010000149.1:0-7903 GCA_964451355.1 uncultured Desulfobacteraceae bacterium | reverse complement strand
TAACTCATTGATTTTATTGGTCGGGGCGGTAGGATTTGAACCTACGGCTTCCTGCTCCCAAAGCAGGCGCGCTGCCAGGCTGCGCTACGCCCCGAACCAAGCGGTCAAACTTCTAACATCATTTTTTTAGTATAATCAAGAAATATTATTATGATGATCTCGTAAAAAGCGAAAATGTTTTTTCATGAAACGGGGGAAGATTACCGCCTCTCAGCTATTCCACAATATTTCAAATAGTTACAACCATGCACCAACCGAAGCTGAACCGCCCCCGACCGGAGGACCGACATTTTATGAATCCTTAATTTTGATCCAAAAACAATAACCGTCACGGATTCAGGTTAACTAACGGAGAGGTTTGCCGTGCATGTTATGAACCCACCATTTCCCGTCACAAATTCAGGAAATCCTGGCTCAGGGCATGTATCGCTTAGTTACCGGCTCTCCACAGAAGGTCTCCTTTCAACAAGAAAAGCAACAATCCCATCCAGGATTGCCCTAGCGATTACCGCTCTCCTGCCCTGGTCTGATACGGTTTTACAAAATCCTGGATCAGCAGGAGAAGGTGTCTCGACCAGCACAGCAGGCATGTCCACCCCTTCCAATAGGGCAAGGGGCGCTCCATGGACTTCAACGGTGATGGGCATACCAGATTCAAGGAGTGATTGAGAAACAAAAGCGGCAAGAAGCTTATTTTCCTTATCATGCCTCTGCCATGCCTTGCCCCATTGTAAAAGAGAATCTTCATGAAGACCGGAATCAGCCACCGATCCTTCTTTCCGGTAATAGTATATTGTCCAGAGGCCCTTACGGCCAGCCGTGCCAGCAGTATGAATACTGATAAAAGCGCGTCCCTTGTGGCGGTTTGCCGCAGCAGCCCGCTCTATCAGAGGATATGCATAATCACCAGATCGAATCAGTACTACATGAGGCCCTGTATCCGACATCAGCGAAATGGCCCTTGCAATACCAAGAGCAATGTCCTTCTCCGCCATCCCCGCCATGCTCACAACACCTGTATCTGGACCACCATGCCCGGCATCGATGATTATTCCGAACCTTGAATCCTTTTCCTCACCGGCATGCAGGATCTGGTCTACCGTATACCCAGACAAACCATCCTTTCCATGGGAGTCAGGGCTGTATAATGTTTCATATCGTCCTTGCCGGTTAACGAATCCATCGCTTTTAATTTCAGCCCATCCCACGGAAACAAAAGAAAAAACCTGGAGTATCATAAACCAAACCAAAAGCGGACTCACCGGTATTAAACGCTTTTTTGCAAGAGCCCGAATCTGTGACAAAAAATGGTATACTGTCATAAAAATATTTTATTTTTAGCAAGTTACAGGAAAATGGACGATAAATGTTTCTCGACTTTTAAATAAGCCTTCCCACGCTGATACCTGAGACACAACAACAAGGTGCCAGTTTTTGATTGACAGGGCATTGTTTTGTTACTATTTTTAATGACATATAATAAAATTATATTAAAAATCAATATGTTGATGGCATTTTGGCCTTAACGGCAACTGCCGTTTTTTATTTGGAGGTAAAAATCCGGCAGGAATTCTGCTGTTAGGGTCTTTATAATAAAATACTTTTTCATGTTTGTCGCGAGAGTGGCGGAACTGGTAGACGCACTGGACTTAGGATCCAGCTCTTTTAAAGAGTGGGAGTTCGAGTCTCCCCTCTCGCACCACCCATAAAAAACAAGCGAATGCCATCCCGGCCGTGTACCGGCAACAACTAAATTAAGTGTGGTTACATAGGCCACGTGTACAGATTTTATGATGCCAGCATAAATTTGTGATATTATCATCAAACGAACACTCTTCACAAGTAATACTAATGTTTTTTTACCTCCGGCACCTGCTGCGAAACAAGAAACAGTCCAAATGCAGGGATAACCGGTATAATCAACATCTGTGGAAAGGATCGACATGGAAGTCAAAGTAGAAAATGTAAGTAACGTGAAAAAAAGGTTAATTGTCGAGATTCCCAACGAAAGGGTAAAAGAAGAGATTGACAAGGCATTTGACGACCTGAAAAAAAAAGCTGTGATAAAAGGATTCAGGGTGGGGAAAGTCCCCCGCAGCGTACTTGAGCGCTACTATAAAAAAGATGTTTATGAAGACGTTGCAAAGACGCTTGTAGAGGATACATTTCCCAAAGCCATAAAGGAAGCCGAATTAAGTGTCATTGAAACCGAGGAACTCGACTCCCCCCCCATAGATCCGACTTCAAATTATAAATACGAAGTCCTTGTTCAACATCTCCCTGAAATCCCGGAGATCCAGTTCGGGGGGTTGAAGCTGAAAAAGACCGACTACAAGGTTAGTGATAAAGAAATTGAAGCACAGCTGGAAATTCTCAGCCGGCACCTTGCGGAATACAAGCCCATCACAGACGACCGTCCGGTGACATACGAGGACATAGTTGTTATCGATGCACAGGGATTCAAGGACGGTGAACCTTTTGAAGATGCGCCCTACCGCGAGAACAGTATTGTAAAAATAGCGCCTGAAAATGAAGCAGGACCCTTTGAAAAAGCCTTGATCGGAATGAAAATCGGTGAAGAGCGCACGTTTGACGTAAAATACCCCGAAGACCACCCGAAAAACGAGCTTGCCGGGCAAACCATAACATTTACGGTAAGGCTCCGTGAGATTCAAAAAGAGATAATTCCCGCACTAGACGATGAAAATATAAAAAAGCTCGGGGATTACTCGAGCGTGGAAGAACTCAAAGATAAAATCCGCTCCCAGCTCCAGGCGGAGTATGACAAGAGATCCTTCCAGGAACTCGCGGAACAGGTATACGAAGCTCTCATACCAAGTGAACTTGATGTTCCTGATGCCCTTGTTGAGCAAGAGCTTGAAGGCATGCACAAGGATGCAATGATGTATTTTGCCCGGCATGGACTGTCCATGGAATCTGTCGGCATGGATAAGGAATCTTTCAATAAGACTTACAGGGAAAACGCTGTAAAACTGGTACAAAGAAAACTTTTCCTGGCCAAGATAATTGAGCAGGAAAAACTGAAAATCAAACCAGAAGTAATTGAAGCCAAATACAGGGAAATAGCCGATCATATGGGCCAACCCCTGGAAACAATTAAATCATTCTATGAAAAAGATCCAAATGCGCGAATATCACTTGAGCATACAATACTTGAAAAAAAGGCTTTGGACCTTATACTAGATAACGCTGAAATTGAAACTGTATCCCCGGAACCCGAGGGGGATGATACACCTGAAGCTGGCGCCGGGGAAGAGGATACGGTAAAATAATTATAAATCAAGGAGGTTATCTTGACCCTTGTACCCATAGTCATAGAACAGAGTTCCCGGGGTGAGCGGGCATACGATATATATTCACGCCTGTTGAAAGACAGGATTGTTTTCCTCGGGACACCGATAAACGATGAAATCGCAAACCTGCTTATCGCTCAGCTTCTGTTTCTGGAATCCGAGGATCCTGACAAAGATATCAACTTCTATATCAACTCCCCGGGAGGCTCAGTAACAGCCGGCCTTGCAGTCTATGATACAATGCAATACATAAAACCTGACATCGCAACGGTCTGCATAGGTCAGGCCGCCAGCATGGGAGCCCTTCTCCTTGCCGCCGGCACCAAAGGCAAGAGATACGCACTACCCCATTCCAGGATTATGATTCACCAGCCCATGGGCGGTGTGCAAGGCCAGGCTGTTGACATCAAGATCCAGGCTGAGGAAATCATCAGGTTGAGGACCATACTCAACCGTATCCTGGCTCATCATTCGGGACAGGATATGAAAAAGATCGAAAAGGATACCGACCGCGACTTCTTCATGAACGGTGAAGAGGCGCAAAAATACGGGATCATCGACCATGTAATAAGCAACCGGGACGATCTCGAAAAAATCGCCGAAAAGGAGGCATAGACCATGGGATCCCACAAGGGGAGCGGCAGGAACGACAGCCTCTTCTGTTCCTTCTGCGGCAAAAACCAGGAAGAGGTAAAAAAACTTATAGCCGGCCCTGCCGTCTATATATGTGATGAATGCATACAACTCTGCAGTGAAATCATCCAGGAAGAGAACAACAAGGACATTGACCTTGACGGGGACATAATGACCCCGGCAGAGATCAAGGCAAAACTGGATGAATATGTCATACAGCAGGATTATGCCAAGAAAGTTCTTGCGGTGGCAGTGCATAATCACTACAAAAGATTGGAATCCAAGGTATCCACAAGCGACGTTGAACTCCAGAAAAGTAATATCCTGCTGATTGGCCCGACAGGTTCTGGCAAGACCCTCCTTGCCCAGACACTTGCAAGGTTCCTGAACGTACCCTTTACTATCGCAGACGCCACCACGCTCACCGAGGCCGGCTACGTCGGCGAAGACGTTGAAAATATCATTCTCTCCTTGTTGCAGAATGCGGACTATGACGTGGAAAGGGCTCAGCGGGGAATAGTCTACATAGATGAAATAGACAAGATTGCAAGGGCCACGGACAATCCTTCCATAACTAGAGATGTTTCCGGAGAGGGCGTTCAACAGGCCCTGTTGAAAATAATCGAAGGAACCCAGGCCAATGTCCCGCCCAAGGGGGGGCGTAAGCACCCCCAGCAGGATTTTGTGAAGGTTGATACCTCCAACATTCTTTTTATCTGTGGAGGAACTTTTACTGGATTGCATCAGATAATCGAACGGAGACTCGGCTCCAAGGTAATGGGCTTTGGCGCCAATGTCATCAGCGGGAAAGACAAGAGCGCAAGTGAACTCCTGCGACAGACAGAGACAGAGGACCTGATTCAGTTCGGCCTCATCCCGGAATTTGTGGGACGCCTTCCCATCATAGCCACACTTGAGGAATTGGACGAAAAAGCCCTGATCAGGATCCTGACGGAGCCGAAAAATGCATTGATAAAGCAATTCAAGAAACTCTTCGAGATCGAAAGGATCAACCTTAGATTCACCGATGGCGCCATCGCCGCTATTGCCAGAGAAAGCAGCAAAAGAAACGCCGGGGCACGCGGTCTCCGCGCTATACTTGAAGCAGCGATGCTCGACATCATGTACGAGATCCCTTCGATACCTGGAGTCAAGGAATGCGTTGTAGGAGAAGAGGTCATATTGAACCGGGAAAAGCCGATCCTGCTGTTTGACTACGAGAAACAACCCAAAAAACAAGCGTAACCATAAAGCCGGATGCCATGCGGCTCCGGCATAAATCAATAATAATGGCTGACAATGATCCAAATACCCAAAATATTCAAGCAAGATGAGGGGAAACCCGATATTATGCAACTTCCTATGATGCCATTGAGGGATATCGTGGTATTCCCATATATGGCGTCCCCGCTTTTTGTGGGGAGGGAGAAATCAATAAACGCACTCTATCAGGCGTTAAACCGGCCGGATAAAAGAATTTTTCTCGCCACACAGAAAAAACCCGAGGAGGATCATCCCACCGAGGACGGAATTCACAAGGTGGGTACCATTTCCAAGGTCCTGCAGATTCTCCGGCTTCCGGATGGATCTGTCAAATCGGTAATGGAGGGGGAAAAAAGGGCGAAAATCCGCCTGTTCATACCCAATCAAAGGTTTCATGAAGTCGAGGTCGAAGATTACCCCGACCCACTTGTAACGGAAGCAGAAAGTGAAGCTTTTTACAGAAACCTCATCGAGCTGTTAACAAACTATTCAAAGCTCAATACTGAGGTAACAAAATCGACCATTGAGGATATAAAAAAAATCAGGGAACCTGCACAACTGTTCTATACAGCACTTGGCCTGTTCCACTTCAAATCAAAGGACAACCAGTGGTTCCTTGAAACAAACAGCCTTTCTGAGCGCTTCATCCGGCTCCTGGAGCTGATACAAAACGAAATAATGATCCTGGAGACAAACAAGAAGATCCAGGCCCGGGTCAAGAAACAGATGGAGCAAAGCCAGCGGAATTACTATTTGAATGAGCAGATAAGGGCTATCAGAAAGGAAATGGGGGAAGATGAAGCCGAGGAAAACGAGTTAAAGGAACTGGAACGGCGCATCAAGAGAAAAAAGATGTCAAGGGAGGCCGCGGCCAAGGTCAGGCACGAATTCAACAAACTCAAGAAAATGACACCCATGTCAGCCGAGGCCACCGTTACAAGGAACTATATCGACTGGCTGATCGCCCTGCCATGGTTCAAGAAAACCCGGGTCCTGGCTGACATCGAAAAGGCTGAGAAAATATTGAACGAGGATCACTACGGCCTTGAAAAGCCCAAGGAGAGAATACTGGAATACCTGGCTGTCCAGGCGCTGGTAAAAAAAATGCGGGGGCCTATTCTCTGCCTTGTCGGCCCACCCGGCGTTGGGAAGACATCCCTTGCCAAATCCGTGGCCCGTGCCACCGGGAGGAAATTCGTGCGCCTCTCCCTTGGAGGGGTCAGGGACGAAGCAGAGATAAGGGGCCACAGGCGGACATACATAGGGGCTCTTCCCGGAAAGATAATCCAGTCCCTTCGGAAGGTCGGTGTAAATAATCCGGTCTTCTGCCTTGATGAAGTTGACAAGATGAGCATGGATTTCAGGGGTGATCCATCAGCAGCGCTCCTTGAAGTTCTTGATCCTGAACAAAACTATGCTTTTAACGATCATTACCTTGACGTGGATTATGATCTTTCCGACATCTTCTTTATAACAACAGCGAATACACTACCCGACATTCCCCTGCCCCTGCAGGACAGGATGGAGATTATCCGACTTCCCGGATACACTGAAATAGAAAAATACCATATTGCCGTGCGCCACCTCATACCCAAGCAATTGGAAGCAAATGGTCTTTGTGCATACGAAATCACTTTTTCTGAAAATGCTGTCTATACTATCATCAGAGAATATACACGTGAAGCCGGTGTAAGGACCCTTGAAAGGCAGATCGCTTCCATATGCAGAAAGATCGCAAAAGAAGTAATCGGAAAGGATGAGGTAAAACCGATAAGGGTCACACTAACCACGGTGCGCAAGTACCTCGGACCGCCCCAGTACCGTCACAGCCAGGTGGAAGAGATAAACCAGATCGGTATTGTCATCGGTCTTGCCTGGACCCAGTTCGGCGGGGAATTGTTATGCATAGAAAGTGTGCTCATGCCAGGATCCGGTAAATTCGAAGTCACCGGAAAGCTGGGTGACGTCATGAAGGAATCGGCGCGGGCAGCTATCAGCTATGTCAGGTCAAGAGCCGATCTTTACAATATTGATCCTGATTTCCACCAGAAATATGATATTCATGTCCATGTCCCAGAGGGAGCAATCCCGAAGGACGGACCTTCGGCCGGGATAGCCATTTGCACATCGATCTTATCTTGCTTGACCAGGCTTCCCGCCAACCGCCAGGTGGCCATGACAGGAGAAATAACGCTAAGGGGACGCGTCTTACCCATAGGGGGACTGAAGGAAAAGCTTCTTGCAGCTCATCGCGGCGGGATCCACACGGTTATCATTCCCAAGGAAAACATAAAGGATCTCCATGATGTTCCATCATTCATCCAGAAGGAACTTCAAATCGTTCCGGTGGAACATATGGATGAAGTCATAGCAAGAGCCATCATAGAAGGGAAAAACCGCCCTCTGCTGCGCAAAACAGAAGAAGAACCTGGAATCAAAGTACCACCAGAGGCCAAGGAGGGGACAATCCAGGAAAAGAAAGATGATAATAAAATCGATTCTCCTTCTTTTTTGTCTTGACACACAAGGGCTGAAAATGTATATGCATGCAATCTGAGGTTGAGCCACATGCCAGACCTGGAAACGGAAAAGGATCAGGGGGGCGGGTAGCTCAGTTGGGAGAGCGACGGCCTTACAAGCCGTAGGTCACAGGTTCGAGCCCTGTTCCGCCTACCATTTCCATGTTTAAAATG
>CAYVIE010000148.1:0-7949 GCA_964451355.1 uncultured Desulfobacteraceae bacterium | reverse complement strand
TGTTTCACACACACCGATGCCGGCGTGTGTGAAACACGCATGGAAGAAAAACAGACATGCAAAGGTTAAACTGTTATTGGCACATCAAGTTGTCCGGTTGTTTTGACATATGAAATGTCCTGTTGGTTGATAAGGCATCCTCTCATCTCAGGGGTTGCTTCCCCTCAGTCTGAAAGAAGTATGCTTATCAATGCTTCCGATGATACACTACCTCAAATTGTGCCTGTATCAGAACTCAAAGCGCTGCCCCACGGAAGCCGGTATCAATCGGCCGGGAAAAGCCTGCGCCAGCGCGGCCATGGCCGGGAAACCGGTGCAATGGCCGATGATCATCCTTTCGACCTCAAACCTTTCAAGGGCCTGGGTCACTTTCTTTATCCTTTCTTCATCCGCCAAAAAAAGGTGCATCCCGCCCAGAACCGCATGGATCTTATCTTTTCCTGCAAGTGAAACCGCCTTTGTCAACGTGTTTACAACACCCCGGTGAGCGCATCCCAGGACCACGACAATACCTGACTCGGTATCGATCACCAGCGCGTTATCATCAGGCAGGGTGTCTTGCTTTCTGCCCTCGCTTGTGTCTACAAAGAACATCGGTTCGATCTGTTCGAAATCGTTTGTCATGGGAATTTCACCCGTGGTCATGATCCCTGGTCCTATCCTGACCGGATCCCTGCTCAACTCCAACTTGACCCCCGCCTCCTTGAGCTGCTGTTCCCCTGTGCTCATCCCTATGGGATAACAGTCTTCCCCGAGGCATGCGAGTTTCGATTCGAAAACCGAGGGATGAGCAACAAGCCTGAACCCGGAATTTATCTCCAGGAGCCTGCCAAGCCCTCCTGCATGGTCGTAATGGCCATGACTCAAGATTACAGTTTCAACAGAACCCAGGTCGATCCCCAGGTGTTTTGCATTATGAACAAGGACCTGGCCCTGTCCGGTATCAAACAGGAACTTTTGATCACCCGCCTTCACGAAAAAAGAGAGCCCATGCTCACCCGTAATGGGTAAGACAGAAGCCGCAACCGTGTTTTCTGACAGGATGGTTATCTCCACTTTCATGGTCTTCCTCCTTGCACAATATTTAAATTTACCGTGAAACCATCTCCAAAGCTGGAATGGAAAACAGCCTTGTTTTCATAACAAGTAGTGAAGGAAACTTAGCAGATAGTGGCGGGCATATCAATGGGATATATCTCAAAACAGCGGGATGTCCTGCAATCTTCCATGATTAGCAACAATCACCCCAGGATATAAAAACATGGTTGTTTGTTTATGTCGGCCCCTGTTTCAAAAAAAAGAGACCAGGATCTGTGAACGCTCGTTCGTGGCCAGATGCATGAGGGCAGCCGCCATCTCCGGTCACAGGCCCGGAAACAGGGTAAAGACAGGTGCAGCAGAACAGGTCAGCGCCTGAATGTTACAAGATGATCACCGGGATCCACCGCATCTCCGCATTTCACCAATACCTTGTCAACGATCCCGTCCCTGGGGGATGCAACACCGCTTTGCATCTTCATCGACTCTATGATCACCACCTCCTGGCCCTTGTATACCCTCTCGCCCGGGCTCACCCGGACATCGACAACCATGCCCGGCATGGGACATATTACGGCGCTTTCATCTTTCACAGCGGACGGAGCCGGCATGTACTTGGCAAGCCGCCACTCCCTGGGATCATACACCTCAAAAACCCTGTTGATCCCGCAATGTGAGACCGCGATGAAGTTCCCCTGGGTGGAGAGGACAAACCTGACCGTCTTTCCGTTTATGGTCAATTTAAGACGCCTGCGGTAGAACTCAAAAGGAGGTGTTGAAACAATCATTTTCCTGCCGTCGATCTCAACGATCCAGGTCCTGTCTTCCCTGCGCGGGCGCAATGTAACAGTAAAAACATCCGGATCCGCCCTGACAACATAGTCGAACTTCCTGACAGGCTCCGGCGGCTTGCCGATGGTTGACACCATGTGAGCCACAGATTCCCTCAGAAGCATCCGTTTTGCATGATAAATGATGGATGCCGCAATCACCATGTCCTCGAGCTGGTCCCTGGGCGGAGGCTCACACGCATCCCCGCCTCTGAAATTTTCCTCGATAAAGGAGGTTGACAACTCGGCTTTTGCAAAGGCGGAAAGATTCAATATCCTGTTTACAAAATCGAGGTTACAGACCACTCCTTCGATATGATAACCGTTCAAGGCATCTATCAATCTCCTGCGAGCTTCCTCCCGGTCAGAGCCCCAGACTATCACCTTTGCCAGGAGCGAATCATAATAAACACTTATGACGCTTCCCGCTTCTATGCCACTGTCAACCCTCACATTCCTGCCCCTGGGCTCAGCATACCTGGTAACCATGCCGGTCGCCGGAAAAAAATCCTTTTTGGGATCCTCTGCGCATATCCGGGCCTCAATGGCCCACCCGTTTATTGATATCGTTTCCCTGGCTACTGAAAGCGGCTTGTTGCATGCGATCTTCAACTGCTCTTCCACCAGGTCAAGACCGGTTATCATCTCTGTTACGGGGTGCTCCACCTGGAGGCGGGTATTCATCTCCAAAAAATAAAACCTGTTTTGGGAATCAAGAATGAACTCAACGGTCCCGGCGTTCACATACCCGGCCGCCCTGGCAAGACGGCATGCAGCCTCCCCCATCTCCCGGCGGAGTTCAGGAGTCAGAGCAGTGCTTGGCGCCTCCTCTATGACCTTCTGATGCCTTCTTTGTATGGAGCATTCACGCTCAAAAAGGGAAACCACGTTTCCATGACTGTCTGCAAGGATCTGGATCTCGATATGGCGGGGTGCTTCGATGTACTTCTCCAAAAAGAGCCGCCCGTCTCCGAAGCCTTTTTCAGCCTCGGCCCGTGCAGGAAGGAACACGGACTCGAGCTCACTTTGCTCCCTCGCGACACGCATCCCCTTGCCACCGCCGCCCGCAGCCGGTTTCAACATTACAGGATACCCTATCTTTTCGGCCGCGGCCATGGCGGCTCCAAGGTCGTCCACGGGCTCTTGTGTCCCGGGTATAACACAGACGCCAGCGGTTTCGGCAAGGCGCCTTGCAGCGATCTTGTCGCCCATCAGGGCTATGACATCAGCCGGCGGCCCCACAAAAACAAGGCCCGCGCTGGTTACCATCCTTGCAAAATCAGGGTTTTCAGCCAAAAAACCGTAGCCCGGATGTATTGCGTCACAACCGCTTTTGATCGCTTTTTCTATGACAAGCCTGCCTGCAAGATATGTCTCCTTTGCTGTTTTGCCCGGCAACGGGTATGCCTCATCTGCTTCATGAACATGGCGGTTTCTCATATCAGGCTCCGAGTATACCGCCACAGAGATAATCCCAAGCCTCCTGCATGTCCTGATTATCCTGACGGCTATCTCGCCGCGGTTTGCGATCAACAGTTTCTTAATCATTTACTGCTCCTTACAGGGGTATATTTCCGTGTTTCCTGTCCGGCCTTTCGGCTTTCTTTCCTTCAAGAAACTGGAGTGTGCGAATGAGCTGGCGCCTGGTATCCCTTGGAAAAATCACGTCGTCTATATAGCCGCGCTTTGCCGCAAGGAATGGATTTGCAAACGTCTTTCTGTATTCTTCCATCCTGGCGGAAAGGAAAGCCTCCGGATCATCGGCCTTTTTTATCTCGTTTTTGTATATCAACTCGACGGCCCCCTTGGGCCCCATCACGGCTATCTCTGCCGTGGGCCATGCATAGTTTACATCGCAATGTATATGCTTTGCGTTCATGACCAGATACGCTCCACCATATGCCTTTCTCACGATAACCGATATCCTCGGGACACTGGCCTCTATGAAGGCATAAAGAAGCTTTGCGCCGTGGCGTATTATTCCCCCGTGTTCCTGGTGGGGGCCGGGCATAAACCCTGGAACATCCACCAGGCTTATCAAGGGTATGTTGAAGGCATCGCAAAAACGTACAAACCGGGCGGCTTTCACCGAGGCATCGTTATCCAGAACCCCTGCAAGGACCGCGGGCTGATTTGCTACGAGTCCAACGGTCTGCCCCCCCAGACGGCCGAATCCGCATATGATATTTCTGGCAAAGTCCGGCTGGACTTCCATGAATTCGGCGCCGTCCAGGATACTGTATATCAGGACGTTCATGTCGTATGTCTGGCTGGGATCCGGAGGGACAAGCGAATCCAGGGCCGGATCGATCCTGTCTGGCGGATCGCGCAGGTCGAGAATAGGAGCCTTCTGCCTGTTGTTGGATGGCAGGTAACTCATAAGCCTTCTTACCTCCCGCAGGCATATTATATCGTTTTCAACTTTGAAATGGGCCACCCCGCTCTTCTTGCTGTGCACGTCAGGCCCGCCGAGCTCGCCCGCGCTTATTTCCTGGTGTATGACCGTCTTCACAACGTTCGGTCCGGTCACGAACATGTATGAAACATTGTCAACCATGAAGACGAAATCCGTCATCGACGGGCTGTATACTGCGCCGCCCGCGCAAGGTCCCATTATGCAGGATATCTGGGGAACGACTCCGCTTGCACGTACATTCCGGTAGAAAATTTCTCCATAGGCGGCCAAGGCGTCGACTCCCTCCTGGATGCGCGCGCCGCCCGAGTCGTTCAACCCTATGATCGGGCACCCCACCCTGACCGCCAGGTCCATTACCTTGCAAATCTTCTGGGAATGTGCTTCGCCCAGGGAACCGCCGATCACGGTGAAATCCTGGGCAAAAACACAAACCTCCCTCCCGTCTATTGTACCATGTCCGGTGATTACACCGTCGCCCGGATACGTGCGCTGATCACCTATAGCGCTTCCTCGTCCGGTCTTGAGCATGTCGAACTCCTCGAACGAGCCTTCGTCCAACAACAGGTCTATTCGTTCCCGGGCCGTGAGCTTGCCCCTTTTATGCTGCACCTCTATCTTCCCGGGACCGCCGCATAAAAGTGCCTCTTCCCGTAACCGCTGGAGCGCGGAAATGTTTTCTGAAACCGGTCTGGCCATGCCATCCCCCCTCGGGTTACTGTTTGTAATGCTATCTGGCCGCAACCTGGCAGGTCACACCATTTTTATCCCTCCAGCCCGGCCGGCAGCATTTGCTTGGTAACACCTTGATAATAAATGATTATTTACAAAAACCACCATTTCCCGTCATGGATTCATGGAGTATCTATCAGAATCAGAAAAAAAATCCAACAGCTGCTTCCAGCAAAAGTTGTAATATTAACCGCCAGGCTGGAAATATATACGCCATCCAAGCTCTATCCCGGATTCAGCCGTATTTCGGGCCCGCGTAAAACCCGCGCGGGCGTATAGATGATGCTCCACAGAGATCCTGAAATCCGCTTCAACGCCTGACTCTATCTCCCCGTGTCGGTCCCCGGAAAAAAACCGGGCGGCCCTGCAGTAGATCCTTCCCTTCCATATTTTGTTCCGGTTCAAAAGGAAACCAGCCTCGACACCCGCGCCGAGGGCATGATTATTTTCCATGGCCCCTGTCATTTCGATCCCGGCATCCGCCAGGGTATAAAACAACAGTCCTCCTGGTACCGGCCAGCAGGGTCCGAAACCTGCGCTGATGCTTCCATATAAGCGTTCTTTCCCGGAACCCATGGGCATTCGCTTCAGGCCCGTATAAAAACGCCACGATAACGGTGAAAAAAACGGGCGCCTTGGGCCAAGAGATATGATGTCGACAAGGTCGAACCGGTTAAGAGCCAGTTTTCTGCGAGCCGGATAATATCTTGCAAGAAGGCGGGCAAAAACAATCTGTGCTCCTGCATCATCGATGAAATCCGAGTCAAGCAGATCGCAGAACACCGGCCTTATCCCGGCGGAAACAAAGACGCCTTCCCTTGTCCGGGCGCCGGACAAAACCTCGAACCGCATGGAGCTGTGACCTGAATCCGGCCGTGGCCCCGGTGCGACCCGTACATCATTTTCACCCCCGCCTGTCATGCCGAGACCGCTCCTTGCCCGGAGCACTGAAAGATATCGTTTCTGGTAAGTTTTCTTGTCGATCCTGCCTGATACATAAAAATAAGAGACTCCCTGTGCGGCTAGATCAAGGATCCGGGCGGCCGATCCGCGATCCATAGCCGGATCAAAAAGGAGATTCTCGCATGAAAGAGTGCCTGTGGCTATTTCAAGAGCAGCGTCAACCTCGTGTTTTTCCATGGAATCGCACATACGGCGGATCCTTGTGGCGGCAGAAGGCCTGAACACAACGGATGACACCATCTTTTCCTTTTCAACCGCACGTATGGTATCCACCGGCAGGACCCAGGCATTGAACCTGTCATGCAGCCTTGCAGATGGGCGTGCGGCCTCCAGGAGAAAAAGCAAATTGTATGAGCAGTTTTCATCGAAAAAGTAATAATCCGAATAGATACCGTTCAGTTCCCGGACATGCCAGAGCATCCTCCTCAATTCGCCAGGTGTGAGGTTGAGAGTGTATTCCCAGATGTCTCTCTGGTTGATGTCGGCATACTCCTGAATCTTTTTGTAATACGGCATGACGGAATAATAGCCCTTGAAAAAACCGAAAAGCCCGCTTACCGCAAAGGCGGCTCCTGACCTGCGGCCGGTCCTTGCGGCATAGTTCACGGCACTCCAAAGACGCCTGTTTTCATACCCGGTATTTACGATCAAAAGGGTGTGCCCGAACATGGATGCCGGGTTGTTGAGGTAATAGGTGGGAAAGACAAGGGCCGCGCTCCTGGGATCGAGGTTGTCCATCCGGGAGCAGTCAAGACAGGAAAAACAAGAAGGATCTATTTCCAGCCGGGAACAAAGCCATCTGAACCTTGCATAGAAACGGCAGGCATACTTTTGGGCCGCCTTTCGGTCAGGGCCGAAAAAAGCCCTTATATCCGCTTCGAGCTCTGCCGCAGGATCATATTTTCCTGTTTCAGCCAGAAAGAACGCAGGGTCGTCAACAAGGCTCTCCCAGCCGGAAAAATTTTTCCTGGCATGGAGCAGTATAAGCCAGTAACGGTCCCGGGCAAGGCCGAGGTCAGCGGCCTTTGAAACGAGCTGTTCCGGGCCGGGGCATGTGCCGTAACAATCATCCGACGACTGGGCCTTTGCGGGTTGTTCCCACGGGCCCGGCAACAAGAAACCAACAAAGAAAAAGACAAATAAGAAAAGGGATGCCGGCAAAACATGCCTGGAGCATCCCTTTTTTTGATGTCGGACCACTTTGAAAAGATCAGATAGTATCAAGAACCTTTGCTATTTCAGCTGCAACTGTAGTCGAAGTCACATCTTCAGACGCATAGATGTCTGTAAACCTGTTTTGCAGGATGCTGTAAAATTCAGCCTTCTTCTCAGCAGGGATACCGGCGATTTCTGCCAAAGCGTCCAATGCTTCACCATGTCCCCGGGCTATATCGGCTGCCAGTACGTCCATGTTATCTGAAACATATGTGTCTATCTTTTCGCGGACCGCCAGCTTGGTGGGCCGGCCGCAATCAAGGGTTCCGGTGCTCATGGCAAAGGTCTGGTTGCCCGAGATACCGTTCAAAAATGTCCCCACCAGGTTCCATACAAGCCCCTCCTTGTCGCCGATGGCATACCCGCCAAGACCGCAGCCGCAATCCTCGCGGACGGTATTGGCTGCAGCCACGCTGACCATTACAAGGCAAATGGCTACCGCAATGAACGCTCTTTTCATAATAACACCTCCATATCATCCTGGTTAAAGAATCACCACGGCCGCAAGGGAATCGACACGCGCGGCCTCCTCCATTTACTTCTACCTACCGGTGTCACGATTTATTACTACTTAAATTAGAATTGCACGGCCATGCAAGGGGTTTCTTTCTGGCCCCTGCCATGATATTTATCCCATGTAATATGCAGACGGCTCCGTAAAAAGTCCGTCTGCTGCGTTGCGCTTCGCCGGAAAGCGGCTTGCCGTACTTTCAGTACGCCTCGCCTTTTCCGGCTCGCGACGCCTTGCATACAGAGCT
>CAYVIE010000147.1:0-7965 GCA_964451355.1 uncultured Desulfobacteraceae bacterium | reverse complement strand
TCTCATTACGGGAAAAGCCTGTTTTGGGGAAGGAAAATTATTTCGTACCGTGCAATTTAGTTATAAATATTTAAGCACCTATGCTTAATAACCTCGAGCGCCCCATATCACGGATTCTTTTTCACCGGTTTCCAAGAGCCGGCATGAACGCACATCTGACTTGGGAATTTGCACGTTATTTCGCATCGGAGTTCTTTTCAAGTGCAACGTTGCAATATTATACACGATCACGGATATTTTATATGAGAAGGCATTATGTTGAAATGATTGCATGCTTCAAGCCGGATGCCTTTATTACGATCTATTTGAATCCCAAAAACAGCTTCGCTCTTTTATCATCGAACCGTCTACTGACACCAGAACCGATTTCCCAGCTGGCAGCTCATTCGAATTCAACCTGATCCTTTTTGAGGAGATTGTTTAAAATCGAGACCCGATTAAAGGGGATTGCCACGAATAAAAAGAGTTGTAGATTGACTGAATGTTGTTTCTCAGCTGTTTTTGTGTAATATTTGTATAAGATATGAACAGGAAAATAACACGAGTATGCATGAATGGATTAAAGTACCCAGAAAAATGAATGGAATGGTTTCCTTAGGTGATGTTGAAAGTTTCCAGAAAAGAATAAGAGAAGGTGAAGACATGACACGTAAATTTGAAAAAATTCCAGTTATTGAGGAGAAGGATGGTGTTCTAGTTCTGAACGCCTGCGCATGTGAGGCTAATGAGGATTGGTTACGAGCGCGTCGATTACTAATTGCTGCAGAGCAAGGCGATGAGAAAGCCAGGGAAGAACTGGAGCGTATGGATTCTTCCATCCAGTATCGATTGGTTGAAACTCCAGATGATGAATAGTGTACAAGTATTACGAGCATCGGTTCTACGGGTGTATGAAGCCTGAACCGAAATGTTTGAAAGCAAGGAATATCTGGTTGCACCCGCGGTTCCGTTAAATCAAAGCATGCATCTAAGGCTCAGGAGGCCCCTAAGCCTGAAACCACGGTCCGGTCAGAGGAGGTGGAAACCTTTAGATGCGACTTTTTGAAAGGGCAAAACAGCTGCCAACGAAGAAATAACCAAACAAATCGAATGAACTTTTTGTACCCAAACCCTTGCGGCACCTCCTTGCATACCTACTGAAGCGGATCAAGGCAATCGATACGAACACCGAGTACGAAATACCTCCTCCCCAACAAAAAAACAGAATAAAAGCGAAATGGAAAGACGCCATCTTTTCATCACGTTCCTTGGAACCTCTCCCTACCACCAACATAGAAAGATGTGCGGAAGGATTTGCGGCTTGCTCCGCAAAAAAAATATCTCGAGTTTCCCTTTCCCAAAAGCCGCAGGCTCGTAACTGTGAATGGCAAACATCTTCCCATGGGCTGGGCCCGATTGTCCTTCACGCCCAAAGCGGATCTTGAGAAACAGGAAGAAAATGAGCGCAGCCATACCATTTTGCAACAGAAAAAGGCAGAAGAGGCAAAACAGCAGGCAGAAAAAATCAGTACCGAACAGGATTTGGCAAACTTCAAACATCGGGTCTCCGAATGCCGAAACCTGCCGGGTGAGATCGATGACTTTATCCAGCAGGTCAAACGGAAAGAAAAAGCCGATGTCAGAAAAAAAATGATCGAAGCCCTTTTGGCCCAAGCCAATTCCCTTGGCAAAAAGAAAAAATTCAGCAAGGCGCTCAAAGACGACAAAAAATGGGCATTGAAGCTGAAAGACCTGTGCGAGGAAAATGATGTGTCCCTACCCGGCCCCAACTAATTTAACAAGGGCGGGATTATTTCACCTTGCAATATTCCACCTGAAAAGAAACAGGAAAGTACTGATGCCTGTAATCGGGATCATCAACATCCGTCCAAAATGTCGCCTCAACTGCCGGTGCTGATGGCGGAAATATCTGGATTGCCGTTTCCGGCATCACTCAACCCGATGCACCAGGTATTAACAGCAAATCAGTCTGTCCGGCTGTAAAGGGATAAAATCCCCGTTCTGAGTCACTCTACATTATCCTGCATCATGGAACTTTTGTTTATAACCATATTCAGCAAGATCACGGAGGGTAAAAAGACGGGCAAGTCACAGTTATCTCTGTTTTTTTCTCAACGCTGCTTTTTTCCGCGGGCAAAGGAAAGGCTCATATGTGTTATGGGGTCACTCCTTTTTTAGCAACTCCCCCTCCTCGTTCAGTACATAGGTTGCTACGCGAAAGTTGAAGCGTGGGCCAGAGTCATCGTAAATGATCTGCAAATTTCCGCCGCATTCATGGCGATAGTTATGCGCTATATTGCTTTCAGGGTCGAACTTTAGCAGCTCAGTTCTGTCAGTCCAGCACGTAAGGCATCTTGATTTCGATTTCCGGTTCCCGGCAATTTCAAGCAATTCGCAAAGCCCGGCTATTTCCTTGTTTAACCACTCAAGCTGGTCTTGTAATTTCTTCTTCTCATGCCGATGCCGGAATTTGCAAAGGAAACCGTGACTCAAGTCCTCCTGCCGACGGCGCGCTTCAAGGCGTTCCCGCTTTTTTGAAAGCAGCTCGGCGTATAACTCTTCTTTATTCATTCTCTCGATATCGGAATAGTTTCCACAGTTGTAACACCATCCCCTGGCACATCCTGTCTCAACGATCCTCCCGTTCGTGGTTTGATATCGAATCCGAACAGGACGATACACCTCAAGTATTTCGTAGCCGCAACCAGTGCAGACAATCCTTGCTGAAACAATTGACATGGCAGTCTTTTCCAATAATAAGAATAGTTCTTTCGTGTCGAACACCTCACCTCACAGGCCTTGTGTTTACCAACGGCCCATGTGCTCGCCTTGGTTTGCGATAATTATCTTTCCCATGAAGCTTTCTGTCAAGGACAGTTGTCGCATAACTCATTTTATAATATTAAAAGTTCCCCTTCTTGGGCGGATTCAACCAGAAAGGTGGCCGCATTTTCAGAACATTCTTTCTCGTAAACCTCCCAACCTAAAATTTTGCGGCAGAATACATCAACGATCATGTAAAGACAAAAAAACATGCCGCGAACATGGGGCGGTATAGTGGACCCCAAAAATGGGACAATATGTTAAGTTGTACTCTTAACTTTACCGTAAAGACACCTCCAATGCCTGGGAGAAAAACAGATTTTTTTCATGGCCGGGGGTGATTGGAAATAATCATGAATGGTTACTCATGCGACAACTATCCTGACACAGGGGGTTCCTGCTCCTCCATAATTTTTTTCTAAGTTTGACTTCAGGGTTCACAAGGATTAAATTCATATTTCAGCTGTTGTATTAATTCATCAGGCGGACACTGGCCGGCCAAAACAATGTTCCAAAGGATTTCCCGTTTCTGGCCGGATATGATTTTACTAAAAATATATGGACCATGCCTTCAAGGCTCTTGTATGACACGGATTTTTCGCCCGCATAAAAAAACAGGAAGGAAACAATGAAAAAACGACAGGTTATAACCAGGCGGTATAAAAAAATCGCAGCAATTGGAGCAGGTTTTGCTATTCTTTTTTCTGTGTTTGCAATACCTGCATTGGCAGCGGATGATCTTGGAAAGCCGACCCCAGGCAACACCTTTCTCGACGCCTTGATATACAGGCCCGTGGGACTTGTATCAATCCCCCTTGGCTGCGCCCTGTTCGTGGTCTCTTTACCGTTTTCCGCAACCGGTGGAAACGTGGGGGAGGCGTTTCATAACCTCGTGGTGGTTCCTGTCAAGTGGACATTTGCAAGGCCCCTTGGAGACATCTGACCCGGGCAAAAGCAGGGGTATGGCGCCTTTTGGCGTTACGGTCCGCATGAAAAAAAGATTTCAGGATCACCCACGGGAATCCCCGGGATCATCGTCTTTTTTTGGCTGGCTTTGCACATAATCCAGGTATTCCTCCCGGACCACCTTGCGATAGATATGATAGAAAAAAAGGCTCATGACCTCGGTGGCCTGGGCCCCTTTTGTTCTCAGTTCTTCGGGCGATAACCTGTCCCAGCCGGCCGTCATGTAGCGTTTTATGTTTTTTGCCACCAGTTGCCTGAACAGGTCGGTAAAATGCTTGAGTTCTATGGGATCAAAACCGTCTGCTGGCCCTATGCCTATCCGGTCCATGTCCACGAGAAGTTTTCCGATGATAACATCGTCTTGGGAGTAGAAATCCTTTCCATCCCTTTTGCAGGACGTGATGACCCCCCATTTCTCCATCCTGTCCAGCCATTTTTCCGACAGTCCGGTGGCCTCCATGAAGGCTCTCTTACCGGTTACCTCGCCCACCACCAGCCGGTCTAAGGGCCGGAAATACTCGCTTAAAAACCGGAAAGCCGACCGCTCTGATCTTGAACTCTTTTTGTACCGTGCCAGCAGTTTCTTGATGACTGGTATCGGCAGGTAGTAATTTTCCCGCAGGGCCTTTATGGTGCGGATCTGCTCTATGTAATCCTCATTGTAATCCGCGCTGTTCCTGCCTGTTTTACGCGGTTTGGGCAAGACCCCTTCCCGTATGTAGTAATGAATAGTTTCCTTTGAAACCCCTGTCTTTTTGACAAGCTCGCTTATTTTCATCAAACAGGCTCCCGCAATATTTGCAAAAAAGCACGCTGCCGGTGGCATGAGAATGTGTTGCCGTGAAAACACGCACCGGCGCGCGGTGAAAACCGGGCATATTTTCATGCCCGGGGGGTGATTGCTGCTAATCATGAAAGTTTATGCTACATCCCGCAAAAAGCTTGATCAAGGAAAGAAAAATTTTTCATTGACTTTTTTGGGGCATGGGGCTTAATGGAATCTATATGTAGCGTGTAACACACTACACGTTTTACCATATTTACCGTGAAAACACCTCCTGCGCTGGAGAAAAAAACAGCCATGTTTTCATGCCCGGGGGTGATTGCTGCCAATCATGAAAATTTATAATACAAGGCCTTGAAACAAAAGCGATTCGGGCCGCTGAAACAATATTTATAAAATCTGATTCAGAATTTGAACTTATATTAACAGACGTCTGTTAATATAAGTTCAAATACCGAATGCCATTCAATGAATTGACGGGGCCGGGATAATCCCGGGTCCCTGCCTTACCTGGAAAAATATCCGCCAGACAGGCGGGCATACAAGGTGCCAGCCTTTGGAGCGTCCATTTCATCCATTAAACAACAAGGGGGAATCTGTATGCCGCAATTACTAGCAGACAAAAGGGACATCGATTTCGTCGTCTGGGAACAGATGAACGGGGAAGAGCTGCTTGCATACGACATCTATCGCGATTTCAACCGCAAGACCTGTGATATGATCATTACGGAAGCCCGCAAGCTCGCAATCAATGAAATGCTGCCCACCCTGCAGGAGGGTGACCGGCAGGGAATTACCTACGAGAACGGGACCGTGCGCGTGCCTGAATCTTTCCACAGGGTGCACAAGCTTATCCGGGAAGGCGGATGGAACAACCTCGCCGTTCCCGCTGAAATGGGCGGACAGGGAGTTCCCGGCCTGGTGGCGGCTGCTGCAGTGGAATATTTCATGGGAGCAAACTGGGCCCTGTTTACCTATTCAGCCATGGGCAACGGGACCGCTGACATGATATACAGGTACGGAACAGATGAACAGAAAGAGAAATATGTAAAACGCCTGGTTTCAGGGGAATGGGGCGGCACAATGCTCCTGACCGAACCCGACGCCGGATCGGATGTAGGCGCCCTCAAGACCACCGCGGCCAGGAATCCAGATGGGACCTTCTCGTTAACCGGAAACAAGATATTCATAACAAACGGCGAACACGACCTTTGCGAAAACATCATCCACCCGGTGCTGGCCAGGATCGAGGGTGACCCGCCCGGCACCAAGGGCATCTCCCTTTTCATCGTGCCGAAATACCTTGTCAACGACGACGGGAGCCTGGGCCGGAGAAACGACATTTTCTGCACGGGCATCGAGGAAAAAATGGGGATCCACGCAAGCGCCACGTGCAGCATGGCCCTCGGCTCGAAGGGGAACTGCGTTGGATACCTGCTTGGCAATGAACGCGAGGGGATGAAGATCATGTTCAACATGATGAACGGGGCGCGGATGTCAACCGGCCTGCAGGGACTGGCCTATGCGTCTGCGGCATACATGCAGGCCGTGAATTACGCCAGGCAGAGAATCCAGGGACGCGACCTGGAGAATTTCAGCAACCACGCAGCCCCCTCGGTGCCGATCATACGCCACCCTGACGTGAGGCGGAATCTTTTATGGATGAAGTCACACGTAGACGGGATGAGAAGCTTTTTCTACTATACCGCTGCCTGCCGGACTCGGGCCGCGCTTGCCGAGTCTGAAGCTGAACGCGAACTGAACAGAGACATATACGATTTTCTGACCCCCTTGATAAAGGATTACATATGTTACCGCGGGTGCGAGGTCTGCTACCAGGCCATACAGGTTCACGGCGGCGCAGGCTACACCGCCGATTACCCTGTGGAGCAATATTACCGGGACTGCAGGATCACAACTATCTTCGAGGGGACAAGCGGTATCCAGGCCCTGGACCTCCTGGGCCGCAAGCTAGGGCTGAAAAAGGGGCAGGTTTTCATGGCCTTGTTGAATGAAATCAACAAGACCGTAAAAGATGCGAAAAAAATCGATTCACTTGCAGGCATGGCGGGAAAGGTTGACGCAGCGGTGCAGAAACTCGGCAAGACAGCCATGCACCTGGGCAAGACAGCACTCTCTCCGGATTTCAAGGTAGCTTTTGCCCACTCCCTGCCGTTTCTCGAAGCAATGGGCGATACCATAATGGCGTGGATGCTTCTCTGGCGCGCCTCTGTGGCGTCCAGGCGCCTTTCAGGCGGCCTGTCAAAAAAAGATGCTGCATTCTACCAGGGACAGGTCAAGTCGTCCGAGTTTTATGCAGGCACGGTCCTGCCTGTCACCATGGGAAGAATGGATGCGATCTTACAGACATGCCCCGCAGCCATGGAGATTCCGGACCAAGGGTTCGGCGGGATCTGAGCAGGCCGGGGCCAGGCAGGATAATCCGGGACAAAAAGGAAACAGTATCATGGCTTTTGAAAACCTTATCTGCGAAAAAAAAGACCACATTGCAAAAATAGTTATCAACCGTCCCCCGGCCAATTCGTGGAGTCTTGCTGCAATCGATGAATTTGAGCAAATCATCGATGATCTCGAACAAGACCGCCAGATTCGTTCCATAATACTGACCGGAGCGGGGGAAAAATGCTTTTCCGCGGGTATGGACGTGGCCGATGCGGGCCGGTCGCCGGACATAGGGAAAAGGGGCAGGCAGGTATGGACACGGGTTGACCGGTTTGAAAAACCGATCATTGCGGCCATCAACGGCCATGCCCTGGGAGGCGGACTGGAACTGGCCCTGTGTTGCCATTTCAGGTTGATGACCGATTCACCGAAAGCTACTATCGGCCTCACAGAACTCAACCTGGGCATCATCCCGGGATGGGGCGGTACCCAACGGCTTTACCGCATTGTGGGCAAGGCAAAGGCCCTGGACATGATACTTTTTTCAAAACGGCTTACAGCCTCCGAAGCCCATGAAATCGGACTGGTGGATCGGATCTGCGCAGCTGAAAAGCTTTCCGCCGAAGCCTGGGAGTTTGCAAAAATCCTTGCCCAACGCCCGCCCATAGCGGTCAGGGCGGTCCTCAGGGCAATTTCTACGGGCATATACGAAGGGATGGAAGCAGGGCTTGCCATGGAGGAACAAGGAAGCAACGTGGTGAAAAATTCCAGGGACGCTATAGAAGGATTTACCGCTTTTTTTGAAAAGCGCCCCCCGGTTTTCAAGGGAGAATAAAGATCCTGGCCCTGGCGGGACTGAGCCATACCCCGTGAAAGGCGACATGCCGGGGCATCTGGTTTTCATGCCCCGGGCTGGAAAGATATCCCTTTGCTGGTTACAGGATCATCACAAAGCCGATTCCATTTTCCCGATGAGCCTGGTTTCGATC
>CAYVIE010000146.1:0-8022 GCA_964451355.1 uncultured Desulfobacteraceae bacterium | reverse complement strand
CATTTTGTGGAATCGAGCTTCATCCCCCTTGAATTGATATTCGAGCATCGAAATTATATCCCATCGATGTTTTTATTCGCTCCTTTTGTACTTTCAGTAAAAAAGTATAGTGATGGTTTTTATCTCAAAAATTATCACTATAGTTATCTGATCACGGCAGCTATCATAAGCCTTATTATTATTCTTGGTATAGGCACCCGGGCTAGAAATTATGTCTGGGCAAGCAATGCTTTCTGGTTAGACGCCTTGAAAACGGCTCCTCATACGGGAAGAGTATATCATAATATAGCATGGGGGTATTATGAAAAAAAAGGAGACTACATTCGGGCCCTCGCATATTACAAAATGGCATTGCAGTATGGATTTGAGATCAAAGCAAAGGATGCATTGACCTATTACGCCATGGGCAACCTATACAGGAAACTAGGAAAAAATTCTAAAGCAATTGAATGCTGGAGACGGTCGCTGGAAATAATTCCGGAGCTGAGCAAGCCGCATTATGGACTAGCCATGCTGTACGCGACAGGTGGTGATTACGACAAGGCATGGCCGCATGCATTTTTTCTGGTCAATAATTATCCTGAAAATATCATATATCAATGGCTTGCCGGGTTTATATCCTTGCGGCAGAAAAGATACACAGAAGCAATTTCATATTTTCTTACTTGTCTTCGCAGACAACCCGAAGACTGGAAAAATTATCTGTATATAGGTTCTTCCCTGAATTATTCCGGCTTTCCCCAAAGAGCACGCTGGTTTTTCCGCCAAGCTTCCAATATTGAGCCCCGGCAAGCTATCATACGTATAGGTTATGCTGAAAATTGCATCAGAAACAATGATTATGACGAAGCTGAAAAACAAATCGGAGAGCTTATAAATATTGTCGGTCTCGAACATATCGATGAATTTATAGGCGAGATAAAAACATCAGCCATGACTATTCCCATTGATATTGATTTATTATCACCGGTTATACATAAAGCGAAGTCAAGCAAAATAAATGAGTTAACATCAAAACTGGAAAACCTGCCCGGGTTGATTAAATGAATAATATATTTATTTTGAAAAATAAAAAATTATCTTCAATTCTAGAGTTAGTTGCCTTGCTATGCATACCTTTTTTCGTTTACTTACAGCTTTCGTCACATACCTTTCTTTTTGTAGATGATAACCGTTACGTCACTTCCAATTTTTATGTTTTGACCGGTCTGTCATGGGACAATATCTACTGGGCATTTAAAACATTTGAAGCAGAATTCTGGCATCCCCTGACATGGATTTCATATATGATCGACACATCTTTGTTCGGTATAGGCCCTGGCGGATACCTTTTAACCAACCTTTTATTACATCTTGTAAACACTTGCCTGGTATTTATTTTTTTTACGCGGATAACCAAAAAAAAGTATGCTGGTTTATTCGCTGCCATGGTCTTTTCTCTTCATCCATTTCAGGTGGAAGTTGTGTCATGGATCGCTCAAAGAAAGACATTGCTGTCCGCCATGTTCGCACTTCTATCTCTTATTTTTTATGTTAATTATACGTCTGACACACAAAAAAAGAGATATCTTTTTTATATTCTAAGCATAATCTGCTTCGGCCTTGGTTTAATGTCCAAAACAGATATAGTTGTCCTCCCGATATGGCTCTGTCTTCTGGATTTCTGGCCTTTGGCAAGATTTAACAGCCCCATGACCTGTTTTGATTCCGGGAAGGCCGGGCGAATAAAAAAAATAATTTCAGAGAAAATACCGTTTTTTATATTGTCTTTTGCGGGCTGTGTCATGACATTGCTTGCGCAAATGCGTGGTAATGGAATCGTCAGCTTCAGCACTTATCCCGCGATGCTGAGATTATCAAATGCAGCTTGTGCATATATAAACTATATCAAGAAGTTCATTCTCCCATATGGTTTTTCCCCATTTTATCCCATAAACATGAACCCGAGTATTCAGGTTACATTGATTTGTATAGTTATATTATTAATTATCACCTTGGGTTCACTTGGCTATGCCAGAAGATCACCTTTTTTACTTACGGGCTGGTTCTGGTTTTTCTTCGGCCTCTTGCCTGTAATTGGCATTATAAAAATAGGTGACTTCCAGATGGCAGACCGTTATATGTATTTGCCCATACTCGGCCTGATATTGATCCTTGTCATGTCTGCCCGGAAAATCGCCGGATATCTCCGTCTGTCACCCGAAGTCCTTGTATTAATCGCTGTGGCATATATCATCATGCTTGGAAGTATAACAAATCGTCAGGTGTCCTATTGGCAGAATACTTTCACCCTGTATAACCGGGCAATCGAACTTGATGATCAGAATTTTTTTGCTCACTATACCATAGGGGCCCTTTTTGCCAGAATCAGGCGGTTTGATCGTGCCGCATATCATTTTGCCAGGGCTGCTGAGATAAGACCCGACAAGGCTACATTCTGGCTGGATCTTGGAAGGAGTCTTGTTTTTCTGGGCAAATGGCGACAGGCTGAAACCGTATTTAAAGAAGCTATCCGGACAGGAAGGAGAAAGGCGAGCGGTTATTTCTATATGGCGACACTAGCCTTGTTGCAAAAAGAATACAAGGATGCGATTCTATATTATAAAATTTCTTATCGTTTTCTCTGTGACGACTTTTTTTCTTGTCCATATCCATGCGATAGCGCTGCACGGTTATACTGGGAGGGAATAAGAAAGCGCATTCAGGGTGATGTTGATTCTGCACTAATCTTGTTCAGAAAATCCGTGGAAATCGATCAGGGATTCGGTCCTTCAAGGTTTGCCGCGGCTTATATTTTATTGGACAGAGGCGATGTTTCAAAGGCCTTCAAGTCCATTGGAATATATTTGACAAAGGATTTTATTTCTAAATCCCTTATTCAAGGATATAGATGCTGGCAGATTGCTCCGGTCACAAAACATAACCTGAATTCATGACAGGAGATGGTTGATTTTTATAATAATCATTTTGCATTGCCGGCAACCGTCAGATACAGATTGTTATCCAACGGCCGCCATCTCGGATCCGGCGCACGGACGAGCGTCACGGGTTCAGGTCTTGATATAGACATAAAATCGTGCCGAAAGATAACTGAGAACAGAAATGAGAATTGAAACCCAGCGCAAAATCGATCATTTTATTGGAGTTCCTGCTTGTTTCCTTCTAACCATCCATGACAAGCTGTTTCATTTGCGAGTTGACCCCAATATTTCCAGGATCAGAAAAATCCTGGTTATATTGCTTTCAGAGATGGGCAGTCTTGTTCTTGCCCAGCCCATGTTTAACCGGCTTGCCCGTACATGTAAGGACGCTGAAATTTATGCGCTTGTGTTTGAAAAACACAAAGAAGTTCTGGAAATAACCAGGGCCATTCCTTTGGAAAACATAATTACTGTTGATCCAACATCCATGAAAAGTATGATGAAAACAAGCCTTGCAGCAATTAAAAGAATGCGCAGGGAAGGTATAGACGCGGTTATCGACTGTGAACTTTTTGCTAGAATCAGCGCTATCTATTCATACCTTTCAGGAGCAAAGATACGTGTCGGTTTTCACCCCCATAATCAGGAAGGGCTGTACCGCGGAGGGTTTATCAATCGCCCGGTGTTGTATAACCCTTATATTCATATATCTTCTCAATTTAACCTCATGGCCGATATTCTTTCCGGGGCAGAAGGCAAGCCCTTGGGGAAAACTATTGTTTCAGCCACAGATGTCAGCCGGCAATTCGTGGTAACGATAAAAAAGAATGATCTTCTCGCCTTTCATCAAAGGCTCAAGGATGATTTTAATGAGATTCTGCCTGAAAGGCTGGTCTTGCTATATCCTGGCGGCGGGCTTCTTCCCATAAGGGCATGGCCTGTAGAGTATTTCAGATCTGTAGCTGAGACTTTAGCGACATCTGGTTTTCAAGTTGCAACAGTAGGTCTTAAAGGCGATATTCAGCTTGGATCAGAAATAATAAAAGATATTTCGGGTAAATCGGCCTTCAATCTTGCAGGTTATACTAAGAATATTTTTGAGTTACTCTGCCTTTTTCAGCTTTCACGGCTGCTTATTACAAACGATGGGGGGCCCTCTCATTTTGCCGTGCTTGCTGACTTGCCATGCATAACTTTGTTCGGACCGGAAACCCCGGTGCTATACAGCCCCCTGGGGAAAAAGAATATTAACCTTTTTAAAGGGTTATCGTGTTCACCCTGTCTGACCGCATATAATCACCGCAATTCGCCATGTGATGGAGATAATTTTTGCCTTAAAGCCATAAAACCAGAGGAAGTTCTAAAACATGCTTTTGCCCTTCTTGAAAAAAACTAAGAAAACAGAGATCAGGCCGCTTGCATTCGGTTGGTATATTTGGCCACTGGCGATAGTTTGTCTTGCAGGATTGCTTGATTCGATATACCTGGCTTATTCACACTACCGCGTATATACTGATATCAGCTATAAAAGTTTCTGCGCTATTTCCAAGGCGTTTAACTGCGATACTGTATCCCAAAGTCCTTATTCAATTTTTCTGGGCTTTCCAGTGCCTTTATGGGGATTTTTCGGCTACTGTTTTTTTGGAATACTGATATTTTTCAGTTCGTTGAAATCCGCGCAGCATAAACGCATATTTCCTTTGATGCTTATCATTGCTATTATCTTTTGTGGCTACAGCCTGGTTCTTGCTTTCATATCATCCTTTATTATCCATAGTTACTGTATCATGTGTATCGTTTCATACGGAGTGAATCTCTTGCTGCTCTTTTATGTCTGGATAATCCGGCGGCGTTTTTCACCAGATGAATCACTTGTTAATGGGATAAAAAATGATATCGTATTTATCCATAGCCGCAAAAAAAGTATACTACCTGTAATTTCAGCATTTTTTCTCTGTTTTGGAGCTGCATACGCGTCAGTGCCGGAGTATTGGAAGACCCGTATTCCTCCTATCACCAGCGAGATAGACAGGGGCGTAACTCCAGATGGGCATCCCTGGATAGGCGCCCGAAAGCCCCGGCTGACCATAGAAGAGTTTACGGATTATCGTTGTTTTCAATGTAAAAAAATGCATCGTTATTTAAGGGATCTGATAGCCGTCAATCCTGACAAGATAAGGTTGATACACAGGCATTTTCCCTTGGATAAAAGATATAATCCCATTGTCAGGGAACAGATTCATCCGGGTTCGGGTGATCTCTCGCTTTTTGCCATTTACGCCCAGACCCAGGGGAAGTTCTGGGAGGCAAACGACCTGATATATGGTATCCCGCAAGATACCAGGGAAGTGAACTTGAAAAAACTGGCGGAAAAAATCGGAATAGATCTCAGGGGAGCGGTTTTTTCAAGGCGTGACAGGAAACTGATTCAACTTCTTCTTAAAGATATATATGATGGCCTGAAAAAAGGGGTAACAAAGACGCCATCGTTTTTGATCAACGAGAAACTTTATGAAGGCAATATTCCTCCTGAAATTTTAAAAAGATATTTTGACTGACTATTATCTGGCTGGCCCGCAGGGTTTTTAGCATAAATGAGGAGATTGAGTTGCTTCATGCCCGTTTTTGCTGGTTTTTGCTTGCCTTACTGACTGTCGTCCTTGTCGCCGTTCTGATGCTCATGGCGTCTGTTCCGCCGGTAAGCAGGGATGCGTTGATTCATCACCTTGCCATCCCCAAGCTTATTATTGAGGGGAAAGGATGGATACCTCTACCTGATATGGTGTTTTCCTGGTATCCATCAAACCTTGAAGTGCTTTATTCCATTGCCCTTTTTTTGGGAAACGACATTCTTGCCAATTTCATTCATTTAGGTTTTGCCCTAGCTTGCTCAGCCTTGATTTATTTATGGATTTCCCAAGAGAGCAAACCTTTGCATGGCCTTATAGGGGCCCTGTTTTTTTTGTCTCTCCCGGTTGTTGTCCAGATTTCGCCTATAGCATATGTGGATATGGGGCTTGTTTTTTTTTCCACAGCCGCTCTTTATTTTATCACGCAATGGAACCACAACGTGTCAAAAAAAAGCCGCCTTATTTGGGCGGCAATCTTTTGCGGGCTTGCCATGGGAACCAAGTACAACGGGTTTATATGTCTTTTTCTCCTGATGACATATCTGTTCATGCGCATCGGGAAGAAAAACGGATTTTCAATAGCACTCAAATATTGCGCCTTATTTGTTTTTCTGTCCATTTTTATAAGTTCGCCGTGGTGGATAAGAAATTACTTTTATACAGGAAACCCTGTGTATCCCCTTTTTGATTCAGTGATTTCCCCCGGTCCGCCCGATCCAACCGGTTCCATACAAGCAAAGGTTCCTCCATTCCTGATAAGGAAGCTTGTATATCACGAGTCGCTTTTGCAGATAATCGCCGTTCCCTTGAGAATCTTTTTCCAGGGGGAGGAGGGCAACCCTGCGCTCTTTGATGGCAGGCTTAACCCTCTTCTGTTTTTTTTACCTCTGATTGCGCTTTTCATCATCAAGCGTGATAATATTTTATGGCATGAAAATCTTTTCCTGTTTTATTTTGCATGGGGATATATCATCTTTGCTTTTCTGCTAACAGATATGCGGGTACGATACATTGCTCCTTCGATTCCTCCCCTAATTATTTTGTCGGTTAGAGGTATCATTGCGTTGGAAAATTTATGGAAAAAAATCTCGTCAAAACTAAACAAAGTATCTTTGGTCTCCATGATGCAAAAAGGGATTTGCACCGTTGCTGTGGGTTTGTTTTTAGGTTTAAACTCCGGTTACATCATTGCAAAATGGAACAGCCTTAAACCGCTATCTTATTTAACAGGAGCAATATCTCGTGATGAATATATCTCTAAATTTCTTCACGAATATCCTGTCATAAAATTCGCCAATCAGAGGGTTGCAAAAAACGACAAGATTCTTTGCCTTTTTTGTGGCAACCGCAGGTACTATTTCCAGCCGGATTGTTTGTTTTCAAGAGATCTGCTCTGGAAGCTCGCCAAGCTCTATGGCTCAGCCGATGCGATAAGAGCACATCTTCTTAAGATGAAAATAACCCATCTTATGGTCAACGATAACCTGTTCTGGTATTGGACAGACAGAAACCTAGATGCCAACCATATAAAAATATTAATGAACTTTTTTAATTATCATACCAGTAAACTTTTTTCTTCCGGGGGGTATTCTTTATATATTATAACTTCAGATCACGGCAGGATTTCGCAGGAGGATACAGGATAGATGTATAAAGGGAAAAAAGTGTGTGCTGTAATACCAGCATATAATGAAGAGAAAATGATCGGGCGTGTCATAGAGACTATGCCTGAATATATCGATAAGCTTGTCATTGTGGATGACTGCAGCAGTGATAACACGGTAGCTGTTGTTAAGCAATATATGGAAAAGGATAAACATGAAAGAATTGTCTTGATCCGACATGAGAAAAACCTTGGCGTAGGCGGGGCCATAGCAACAGGTTACAAGTATGCAAGAGACATGGAGGTTGATGTAGCGGTCGTTATGGCCGGAGATGGTCAGATGTTACCTGGTGATCTCCCTGCCATACTCGACCCGGTGGTTGATGGAAGAGCCGATTATTCAAAAGGAAACAGGCTTTTTACCGGTGAGGCTTATAAGAAAATCCCTAAGATCAGATACTTCGGCAATGCGTTTCTTTCACTTTTGACAAAAATTGCGTCTGGTTACTGGCATATAGCTGATTCGCAGTCAGGTTACACTGCTATCAACAAGAAGGCGTTACACACGATAGACTGGGACAAAATGTATAAAAGATACGGACAGCCAAACGATCTTCTTGTCAGGTTGAATGTATATCGATTCAGGGTGATAGATGTTCCAATAGAGCCGGTTTACAATATTGGGGAACAATCCGGTATCAAGATTCGCAAGGTGGTGTTTTCAATAAGCTGGCTGTTATTTCGCCTGTTTTGGTGGCGAATGAAAGAAAAGTATATAATTCGTGATTTTCATCCTCTTATTTTTTTCTATTTGCTGGGCGTCTTTTTTTATACAGTGATGGGCTTTCTTGCTATAAGAATGTTTTAT
>CAYVIE010000145.1:0-8036 GCA_964451355.1 uncultured Desulfobacteraceae bacterium | reverse complement strand
ACAGTCAGGATCCACAGGCCATATTTGACGAGATATCCACTATCATAAAGATGATAAACGCCGAGGGGACATTGCAGCTTTTCAGGAATGTCTTTTTTGATATCGTTAAGCTGTTCAACGGGGCATATCCTGGATACAGGGCATCAAATACCAAGTATCACAATCTGGAACATACACTGCTTGTAACACTGGCGAGCACGCGTTTGATCCATGGATGCACGGTAGCCGGCTATCTTTTTGATGATCACGGCATCCTGGTTGGACTTTTGTCTGCTTTGTACCACGATTGTGGTCTAATCCAGACAACAGATGACACAGAAGGTACAGGAGCCAAATATACTGTAGGGCATGAAGAAAGAAGCGTGGCTTTCATGAAGCAAAATCTCGGAAAATGGGGGGCTGAGGAACGACTAGTCCGTGATTGTGCTATTGTGATAAGATGTACAAACCTTGATCTTCCATTATCCACTGTTGCTTTCCCGGACGCCCAGATCGAGTTGCTCGCAAGGATTGTTGCGTCGTCAGATCTTATCGCACAGATGGCAGACAGGCACTACCTTGAAAAACTTGTTTTGCTTTTCAAGGAATTTGAAGAAGCCGGAATCCCCGGATTCGCGTCAGAAGAGGATTTGTTAAGGAAGACAGAAGGTTTTTACAAAGATGTAGTTGTTCACAGACTATCTGTGGACTTGGGAAACGTCGCCGAACTAATGCGCCATCATTTTGAAAAAAGATGGGGCATAAACAGGGACCTGTATCAGACCTCGATTCATAATAATATAAGCTATCTTAAATCAATATTTGAAAACAATAACCAGGTAAGTGAAAATTATACGGAGGTATTACGAAAATATCTCAAGCGCGGCGGTATCGTGAAGGACCCGGATCCAGCAGGGTCAAACGAAAATGAACCCTAAACCCAGAGGAAATAGACCAATGACCCGACAAATCTCCTTCACCAAGTACGAGAAAAAGATTGTTCCTGATTTCCGCAATAAAATCAATTCAGCGGAATCCACTGAAGATGTGAAAAAATTTTTTTCCCAAATGCTGCGCTCGCTTTTTGATGAAATATCAGGCGATAAAATCGCCATAGACGAAGAGGATATTATCCTGAAACCAGGAAAAAATCCTCCATATACTATTGGGGAACGGCTGAAAAACAATCCTGATTTTTTACGTTTGTGGAAGGACTCGGACCTGTCCCACTTGATCAACAAGCTTGCGGAAACGGCTTCAAACAGGTGCAAAAGGCTTGAAAAGCACCCTGAAAAGACCGACACCAAGGTAAGCCGCAGGCTGGAAAATCGCTAATACCGCCGTAGTTGCTGCCAAGGCAAAACAGCATGCGGCGAAGCGGCCCAAAGGGTGGCCGAGATTTCATGCCAATAAATGACCGGTGGAATTTATCTGGTCATATTTTAAAATATATTAAAGGCATATATAAATTTATCCCGGCATATTCTTTCTTAAAATATCCGGTACATAAGTTCAAACTCGTGCAAGGAGTCGATCATGGCCAGAAAAGACATGGTGACCTTTTTTCTCCTTTTCACTTTTGCCGCTATTTATCTGGTATATTCTCCTGAATATGCCAGAGCTTTGACCGGCAATCCAGGGTATTATGACTTAGGAGTCTATGCATATGAAGAAGGAGAACTTGAAAAGGCAAAAGAATATTTCTTATACGCGCTTGAAATCCAGCCGCATTATATCCCGACATACCATTATCTGGGTAAAACCTTTCTTGAGCTTGGAAACCTTGAAGAGGCAGATCATTACCTGTCAGTAGTAAAAAAAATGGAACCTGAAACTCCAGGGCTTGACCTGGATATTGCAAAGCTCAAGATGGAACAAAAAGATTTTGCCGGAGCCTTTACGCTTTACAAAAAACACCTCAATAAAGAACCGGATGACCCGATAGCGCTTTATGGTGCAGGGCTTTCCCTTCTGAGGCAGAAACAATTCAAACATGCACTCGACTACTTCAGCAGGCTGGGAAAGGCATCACCGTCAGCCAAAGCCAGCAGTGATTTCTATTCAGGTATATGCCTTTATAATCTTGGGAAGCTGGATGCGGCGCTTGAGAAATTCACTATTGCCAAGACATTTGCAGGAACCGATCTGCTTGTGTCTCAGGCTGAAAAATGGATCTCCACCATTGAAGCCGAGAAGCGTTCCATGAAGTCTTACATGCTCTATGGCAAGATCGGCTTTCAGTATGATGACAACGTCAACCTGGCAAACGATTCTTTAGACACCGATCTTATATCCGAAGAAGGAGATGCCGTGCTTGTCGGATATCTGAGTACGAGCTACAATTTTCTTAACAAAAAAGAAATCAAGGCCGGGATGGGTTACAGCCACTACCAGACCAGGCACTCGGATCTCAAGGAATACGACCTGATAGCAAGCCTGCCGGATTTTTTCATAAAATTACGCCGGGGAGTATATGGACTGACCTTTTCATATTGTCCCTCTTATTACTGGATCGACAATGACAGCTACCTGATGCGTCACGAAATAGGGCCTGACTTCACGTGGCAGATCACGGAAACTACACTGGCTTCAGCTGGTTACCACTTCTGGAGGAACAACTTTTTTACTGATGGAGGCCGTGATGGTAAAACGCACGTCTTGACGTGTGATGTGTCGCACCGCCTTGCCAAAGGGAGATTATGGTTCACCTATGGGCTTGAGTACCGGCTGAACCACGCCAACCGCGACGATGAAGATTATGATGAGATACAGGCCAGTACCGCGCTTTTCTATAAGCTTACCCAAAAAGTCTCTTTACGTTTCTCGGCTGCTTACGCCCAAAAAAGTTACGATCACCCAGATCATGTATTCAATATAGTGCGCGATGACAACAGGGTGGACGCCCGTGCCACTATAAGCAGACAACTTTCAGGAGAACAGCTGGGTATTGACCTGAGCATAGACTATACGAACAATGATTCAAATATAACCTTTTTTGATTACCAACGCACAGCGGTTACCATCTCTTTGACCGCCAACTTGTAGGAGTATAAAGATGAAACACATCATTTACCTGATATCTTGTGTTTTTTTACTGCAAGCACTCGCCATTGCTCCAGGTGCTTTTGCAGGACAAGAACAAGCCCATGATCTTTTTTTCAAGAACTTACCAGTAAAAGATAAATTCGAAGCCTCGACCGGCAAACCAGTTGGTAAAATACGGCGTATCAGGGGGGAAGTTTATATCATCCATGCGGATAAAAAGGCAAAATACCGTGCCAGGAAAGGGCTTCCTCTTTATAAGCTTGATATCATAGTCACCATGAAAAATGGTCATGTAAGCTTTTCGACAAACGATGGGAGCTTCATGACCATAGCGCCAAACTCAAGAATAGAAATAACAAAAAGTTTTTTCGATGCAAAAAAGAAAATAAGATCGACATTCATGTCAATGGCCATGGGCAAGGGCCGTTTCGTTGTAAAAAAACTTTTCAAACCCAAAACATCGGAATTCAAGGTAAAGACCAGGACTTCCGTGGCAGGCGTGCGTGGTTCCGACTTTATTATTGTGGCCATGGCCGACCTGACGGAGATTACCGCGTTGGAGGACACTGTTCTGGAAGTCATAAGCCTTGCCGCACCTGAAGCGCCTCCTCTTGTTCTGCACGATTATGAAAGAACAATAGTGGCAAAGGGAGCCCTTCCCCAGGAAGCCAAGCGTGTCAAGGCGCAAGACGTAGAGCGGATGATAAAGGAATTCATGCTTCAACCGCCCAAAGGGTCCGAGGCAATGCTCCGGGAAGCTCCGGTGGTTATGGAAGAAAAAAAAGAGGCGACCAGCAAACCTGCCGAAGCTCCAAAAGCGGTCCCTGCCATCAAAGTGGATGAACGCGACCTTATTGCTCCCGCCGTGGAAGAAGAAAAAGTGGAAAAGAAATTCAAGGCAAAGGGAATCGACCGGGAGGAAGCAGCAGGAATCATCAGGAAAATAAGGGAACTCAGGAGAGCCACGATTGAAAACAAGGCTGAAGATACTATTGAGCACAATGTTGTTGAATTGCCGGACTTTCCTGAACTGCCGAACTGATTATACCTTCACAGACCATAAATTACGATAACTCTGCATAAAGGGTAAATTTTACTGTGCGTTGAGCCTCTTTCCGGCGAAGCGCAACGTAGCAGGCGGGCTTGCGGGCTTTTCCGTGAAAACACCTCAGGAGCCGGAGGGTGAACGGCAATTTTTTGCCGGGGATTATTCCTCCGATCATGAAAAGTTTACAAAGCCGCAAAAGTAGTGTCAGCGCAATATTTATATACATTATGATACACTCTTAGCAGGATTAGAGTCAGCAAGGGGGAAATTTTCTTTTTTGCCGCAAATTGATCTTATCGTTAAAATATATTCAGATTGTCCATTGACTCCATATGACCTAGGGCTCACCGCGTATCCCCCTTCTGCCAACAGAATATACTATTATTCTGTTATTTGTTTAATAGCAACAATAGCTTGAAAATTCGCAAAACCATCTGATTTTATTAGGCATAATCATCGAGCATTCCCATAAACAGCAGATGTAAAAACATCAGCAATGCAATGACATACTATTAAATGATCATGGACAAGCACCATGGCTGAAAGAGAATTTAAGATATCACTGGCAACTGACTATAAAGTTCAGCTTTGAACAAATAAAATTAAGTATAATAATGCCACGGCAATTTTCATTATAGATACTAACTAGATAGCTAATTTTAACAATATCGTTCAATATCCAGGATGGTAAGTCATGATTAATCCAGAAAAACAATCAATCTCTAAAAATAAAGTCTTAATATCACCATCTTTCAAGATAACAGGGGGCCTTATGTGTTATAAAGCCTCACTACTAAAAAGCGCCAGGTTGGCATTTATCTTCATATTTTGCATCCTTGCGAGTATTTTATGCATTGTTCCTGACTCTATGGCTGTCTCAGACTATTATGTTGACATCACGAACGGAAGTGATGAAACCGGTGATGGCTCTCTGCAAAACCCGTGGAAAACTATCCATAATGCTATAGCCTTTTCCCTTTCCGGTGATACTATTCACGTCATACCCGGTATTTATAACATCACCAATGGTGAAGACGACTCCCAGTTAATCATAGACAGTAATGTCGCAATCAACATAGTAGCCGAAGGTACCGGGGCTATTCTTGACGGAACAGGTGCTCAGTACTGGAATGATGGTATCAATATAACCAGCGCTGTAAATGTCACCATAAGTGGTCTTGAAATCAGAAACTTCAACAATTATGGTATCTCGATTTATAATTGCAGTCCACTTATTGAACAGAATATATTGCATGGCAACACCAAAGGAATATATATCTCGTCCGGCACAGCCCAGTCCGCTCCAACTATTCAAAATAATCTTATCTACAGCTGTGGAACAGGCATCTATATGACGTCAACCGATGTAAACGGAGATGCCTCCCCATACATTTACCACAACACCATCGACAGCAACACATCACAAGGGATATACATTGATCTTGTATCAGGAAGTGTTGCCCCGATTATTGAATTTAATATTGTTACAAATAATACAGTCAGCGGTATAGAGAACTATGGAGGCTCGCCTACCATAGATTGGAATAATATTTGGGGAAATACCACTGATTATTCAGGGATTGGAGCAGGACCAAATGACATCAGCCTAAACCCTTTTTATAATGATCCCGCAAACGGTCTTTATGATCTGCAACCGACATCCGGCTGTATCGACAGCATACCAAGCACCGCTGGCTCACCTGTGACAAATGATATTGTAAATATTGTACGTCCACAGGGCCCCCCCGTAGCCAGTGCCCGATACAATAAATGGGACATGGGAGCTTTTGAATACCAATATAGTGATGTAGATGGAGATTCTGATTACATTGATGATGCCTGGGAGGCTGTATTTTTTGGAGCTACAAACCCTGACGGCTCTGTGACAGACTCGGACAATGACGGCCTTACAGACCAGCAGGAATATGATCTCTACACCGAACCGACAAACCCTGATACTGATGGTGACGGATTCTATGATGGCGAGGAAGCAGGAGTTTCGGATCCCAATGACCCCGCAGACATACCTCCAATTACTCCTCCTGCGACATTCTATGTCGATTCTAGCAATACAGCACTCGGAGATGGCTCCCAGGCAAATCCGTGGCAATCCCTGCATCATGCTATTTTTGTGCTATCCAATTCCGCCGCGGGTGATGTCAACAATACTTATCAATTGTATATCAAGGGAACTTTTACAATTGCCGCAACCGGAGGGAATGAACCCGATGAATCCCTCATACTCTCAAACCAGGCTTATGTCTCAATAAGCAACTGGACACCGGACACTGCAATAATCGATGGCTCCAATGCCGTTTCATGGTCAGACGGCGTAACAATCGCAAGCTCGAATATAACCATTGAAAACATAGAAATAAGCAATTTCTCCAGGCATGGGATATATTTTTCAAGCGGTAGTGATAATGTGGTATCCCAGGCTATTATCCATGATAACGCCGGAGCAGGAATCTACATTGACGGAGTTTCAGGTGCGCGGGCTATATCTATTAATAATAACTGCAGCATTTATCATAATCAGCCAGGGATCTATATATACGAAAGCGATGGCAACAAGGTGGACGCAAACCTTGCTTCAATATACGATAATATATCATCGGGTATTTATATCACCGGCTCTTCAGCGTATAGCAATGATATCACGAATTCGAATATCTATTGGACCGGAGATATTGGCTTCCAGCAGGATTACGGAATTTTAATTGATAATTCCGGCAATAATTCAATTTACGGCAATACGATCCATGATAATAACACAGCCGGTGTTGAAATCAGGAACTCTGATGGCCTTGTCGAAGCCAATCAATTTTACGGCAATCCTTACGGTATTAAAATAACTGTCGCCAGCGGCCTATATTCCAATACCCAACTATATAACAACATTATATACGGAACACATGATTATGGCATATATGTTTACTCTGATAATGGCAATTCAAGCCCCTCCATTTTGCACAATACTATTGATTCCTCAAACCTGTATGGAATAATGCTTGATGGTCAGGGCAGCAGCAACTATCCGGAAATTTTATATAATATTATAAGCAATACAGGAACCGGCATAAGCTGCCAGATGAACCTGGCAACTCCATCAATCGACTACAATGATGTCTGGAATAGTACAATTGTCGATTACGATGGATGCACGCCCGATAAGAACAATATATCCGTAGATCCACTGTACACCGATCCAGCTAATTCCAATTTCGAACTACTCTCTTCCTCACCATGCATCGACAGCATCCCCTATTCTATTGATTTTTATAATCCTGTAGACAAGGATTTCCGTGCAAATGGCCGCCCCTTACGTAATGGTCCCGGACCCGCCATCGGATATGACATGGGAGCATATGAAATCGGTACTGATACTGATTCGGATGGAATGGACGACCAGTGGGAAATAGATAATTTCGGCTCAATAGATTTCTCCGATGGCTCAACCGACCAGGAGCCTGACGGTTTATACGATATTGATGAATATAGACAATTTACCGATCCCAATAACCCAGATACTGATAATGATGGGACAAATGACGGCCAAGACTCCTGCCCTCTTGATGCAAACAAAACAGATCCCGGAACATGTGGTTGCGGAGTAGCAGATACTGATACCGATGGTGACCTTACTCCTGATTGTATAGATGTCTGCCCCACAGATCCAAACAAGGCTGAAAGCGAAGGGATTTGTGGCTGTGGAGTTCCAGACGATGATTATGATGCAGATGGAGTAGCTGACTGTGTCGACAACTGCCCCAGCGCTGCAAACTCTGATCAGGCCGACTATGACGATGACGGTGTGGGCGATGTGTGTGACGGGTGTCCCTCGGATATCAACAAAATTGATCCCGGCCAGTGTGGATGTGGAAATCCTGACACTGATTCGGATAATGACGATGTGGCTGACTGTATCGACAATTGCCCGACCGATGCCAACTCTGATCAGGCC
>CAYVIE010000144.1:0-8049 GCA_964451355.1 uncultured Desulfobacteraceae bacterium | reverse complement strand
GCCCTTGTTTTTCCGCATGGTCTTCATTGCTTCCCGTACATTTCATGCCCGTCCCAATCCCCATGTTTTTTCCTGCGGGCGGGAATTTGTGTCATCCAAATTGCGTTCTTCACCAAATTGCAGACCTCGCAAATCCTTTTGTTTTTCGTAGGGGCGGGGTTTATCCCCGCCCGTTTGCAGGATGCAAGTTTTGCCGGGGCGATGAAGCAAAGGTAAAATGCTGGAATACGGCAGTCATCCAAGCAGGTTTTTTTATTAGCCAGGCAGGTTTAACTTCCGTGCTGAAATCACTTCACCGACGTCGGTGAAGTGAAATTATTATCCGATTTTGTTTTTTTTATGTTTTTTGGGGGTGTATGTTGCAAGTTGTATGTGTGTTTAATTTTATGGTTATTGGCTGCTTGAGAGTCCGAAGCGGGCGGGGATAAACCCCGCCCCTACGTTTTGTCGGGGTGTGTTGTGGCGGTGTGTCATGTTTCCCCCATGTGATCGGTAATGCCGTGGCATGATGAAAAAAAGGTTGTTGTTGTGAATTTTTGTGTGTGGTCATTGCATGTTGCCAAGGTTCAATTTTTCCATGTCCAAGCCTATGATGCCCTTGTTTTTCCGCATGGTCTTCATTGCTTCCCGTACATTTCATGCCCGTCCCGATTCCCATGTTTTTCGTAGGGGCGGGGTTTATCCCCGCCCGTTTGCAGGGTGTAGCAAGAGGCTTTAATCTTTTGGCAACCGGCCTCATACCGTAAGGATAATAAGGCCCAAAATAAGGCCCAAAACGGCGGGTGGGGGGGCCAGGGGGACGCATGCTCGCCTTGGACGCATCAAAAAAAATAAGGGCTGTTTTTTTGCAGCCGGTAATGGTAAATAGAAACTCCGAAGCTTTTGTGGGTATTGGATGTATGTTTTGCGGATACATGAGTGTTTCCCGGCAAGCCGGAAACTAAAGGCAACCGTGTACATCAGTGGAAAGGAAGGAATATAGATGAGCGCACAACCGGCAAAGAAGCATGATCCGGCAGAAGAGCTGGAGGTGGTGGACGATCCCATAGGGATCATGGCAAAAAGGGTCTACGCCTGGATCATGTCCCACAAGAAGGAGACGGGGATTGCGGCCGCGGCCCTTTGCGTGTTGATTCTCATTGTTTCGGGCACCATATGGTATATCGATTACAGGGAGGACAAGGCCGCTGCCTTGCTTTCGTCTGCCATGGACGAATTTACGCGCCTGGAAAAGGGAGGAAATGTCTCCTACGAGAAGATAAAGAAGGATTTTGACACCCTTGTCACCCAGTATTCTTCAACCAGTGCGGGCAAGCTCGCCTGCATCCCCTATGCAACGGTCTGCCTGAACTCGGGCGATGCGGAAAAGGCCGTCAAGCTCTACCAGAAGGCCATTGACATTTTCGATGATGATCTCAAGCTCGGGGGGATTCTCTACATCGGCCTGGCGCATGCACTGGAGGCCTCGGGAAAGACCGGCGAAGCCATAGATGCCTTCAAAAAGGCTTCGCAAATGAAGGATTCTCCCGCCAGGGCCGAGGCTCTCTTTTTTCTCGGCAAGCTCTATGCGGAAAAGAACCAGGCAGACCTTAGCAAAAAAGCGTTCGATGACCTGGTCAAGGAGTTTCCTGATTCCATGTATGCCAGGATCGCAAGGGAGAGGGCCGGGTCCTGAGTGCTCCAGCCCCGTCTTTTTCCCGGGGCAAGGACCGGTTTGAAACAAGGATCCATAAAAACCGGATGGCAATGTGGCTCAAACCCCTTTGGAGACTATCACAGGGCGGGTCGAAAGGGTAACCTACACGAACCCTGAAAACGGTTTTACCGTTGCAAGGATCAAGGTGAAAGGCAGATCCGACCTGGTCACCATCCTGGGAAACTTTCCCGAACCGATTCCCGGAGAGGAGCTTGAGGTTTCAGGCTGGTGGCGCATGCACCCGAAGTACGGCGAGCAGTTCCAGGTTCAGACCTACAAGTCCAGGGCCCCAGCCACGGTCCACGGAATCCGGAAATACCTCGCCTCGGGCATGGTCAAAGGTGTCGGGCCTGTCATGGCCGAGCGCATCGTCTCGAAGTTCGGCAAAAAGACGCTCGGCATCATAGAGAATGAGCCGGAGCGGCTTTGCGAGATAGAGGGGATCGGCCCCAAGCGCGTGGAGATGATACGCGAATCCTGGGCCGCCCAGAAAGAGATACAAAACGTGATGCTCTTTTTGCAGTCCCACGGAGTGAGCATCGCCTATGCCGTCAAGATATACAAGACCTATGGCGAAGAGTCCATAAACGTCGTCTCGGAAGATCCCTACAGGCTGGCAGACGATATCTACGGCATAGGTTTTCTTACCGCAGACAAGATAGCGAAAAACCTCGGCATCCCCGAAGATTCCCCCCAGCGCCTCAAGGCAGGCATAAACTACGTGCTGAACAAGGCCGCAGACGACGGTCACGTATTTTTGCCTTATTCCGATCTTGTGGCCAGGTCAAAAGAGATACTCAATACCGGCGAAGAAGAAATATGCAGGGCCATTGACGAGGCTTATGCGGAAAAAAGAATAATCATGGAGGATATATGCCAGGCGGACGCCGGGGAGGGCGGCGATCCTGGTGTCTGCAAGGCGGTCTACCCGGTGCCCATGCATGTGTGCGAGTCCGGGATCGCCAGGATCCTTTTCCGCCTCATGTCCATACCCAGGAGCTTCGGCCAGGGCGTGGATCCTGACGAGGCCATAGCATGGGTGACAAGGGAGCTGCACATCAGGCTTGCAGAGAAACAGAAAGAGGCCATTGCCGCATGCCTGAAAAGCAAGCTGCTTGTGATCACAGGCGGCCCCGGAACAGGGAAAACAACTATCATCCGGGCGATCCTGATGCTTGCAAAGCGGTTGTCAGCCCAGGTAAAGCTTGCGGCTCCCACGGGCAGGGCCGCAAAGAGGATGAACGAGACCACCATGCATCCGGCAATGACCATCCACAGGATGCTGTCGTTCGATTTCGAGGCCGGGGGGTTCCAGAAGAATGAAAAAAATCCCATAGAAGCAGATCTGTTCATCATCGATGAAGCCTCGATGATAGATACCTGGCTGATGTATCATCTTTTGAAGGCTGTTCCGTCCGGCGCGACCCTGGTCCTTGTGGGCGACGTGAACCAGCTCCCTTCTGTCGGCCCGGGCAACGTGTTGTCAGATATCATAGATTCAGGATGCGCCAAGGTTGTGCGGCTTACCGAGATATTCAGGCAGGCGCAAAAAAGCCGTATCGTTGTCACGGCCCACAGCATAAACCAGGGACGCATGCCGCGGTTTGGCAACCACGAGCCGGAATGCGATTGTTTCTTTGTCGCAAAGGAGGACCCTGAAGATGTCCTTTCAACCATTATCGACCTTGCATGCGACAGGATACCTGCCAGGTTCGGGTTCGATCCGCTGTCTGATATCCAGGTCCTTGCCCCCATGCACAGGGGTATTCTTGGAACCGGCAACTTCAACCTGCGCCTGCAGGAGAGGCTGAACCCGGGTGCAGGGGGGATCAAGGCCGGCGGCTGGACCTACAGGGTGGGCGACAAGGTTATGCAGGTGAAAAACAATTACACCAAGGATGTCTACAACGGGGACATAGGCAGGGTTGCAAGTATCGACACGGAGTCCAGGGAGGTGATAATAGAGTTCGACAGCAGGCCTGTGCATTACGATGTCATCGAGCTGGACGAGATCTCGCCTGCGTATGCCGTGACGGTTCACAAGGCCCAGGGGTCCGAGTTTCCGGCCGTCATAATTCCGGTGGTCACCCAGCATTACATGATGCTGCAAAGAAACCTGGTCTACACAGCCGTCACCAGGGGGAGGATGCTCGTGGTGATGGTGGGGACGAAAAAAGCCCTTGCCATTGCTGTCAAGAACAACAAGCAGGCCAACCGGTATTCCAGGCTGGCGTTCCGCCTTAAAACTCTGTGTGAAAGCGGAACCGCCCCGGGTCTTTCCGGGGATGCCTCTGTTTTTTAGCCGGCATGGCGGCAATTTTACGGCCGCTGGTATCCTGGGGGCATTACCTTGAAAACACCTCCGGAGCCGGGATTAAAAGCAGCCCTGTTTTCATGCCCGGGGGTGATTGCTGCTGATCATGAAAGTTTGCGACATCATGAAACCAAGGAGAAACCAGGCTTGAGGATAGTAATCGTAGGAGCGGGAGAGGTCGGGTATCATATTGCACGGCGGCTTTCCCTGGAGGGCAAGGAGGTGGCGGTCATTGACCGGTCTGCCGAAGCTGTGGAGCGTATATCCGAATCCCTTGACGTCGAGGCCGTCTGCGGATCCGGGAGTGATCCCGGTACCCTGGCAGACGCCGGCATAAAGGGAGCGGACCTTCTGCTTGCGGTCACTGATTCAGACGAGGTCAACCTGGTGGCCTGCCTCATGTGTGACTCCATATCCCCGGTCACAAAGAAGATCGTGCGGATCAGGAACGAGTCGTTCGAGCCCTATACGGAATTCCTCAGGAAGAATCCCCCGCGCATTGACACGGTGATAAACCCGGAAAGAGAGGTTATAAAGGCGGTTTTGCGTTTTCTCGATGTGCCCGGAGCCGTGGAGGTGAACGAGTTTGCAGGCGGAAGCCTGAAGCTGGTCGGCCTTCGTGTCGATTCGAGCTGCAGGCTTGCGGGAACCAGGCTCAAGGATATTCCCGGGATAACCGGCAGGTCGTCTCTGGTTTCCGCCATAGTGAGGAACGAGGAGATGATCATACCCAGGGGGAATGACTACCTGCATACGGGCGACATAGCCTATTTCATAGCGGCGGGCGATTCCCTGGACCACGTGCTGAAGGAATTCGGTATAGATCCCAAGCCGGTAAGGAAAGTCATCATCATAGGCGGGGGAAGGAGCGGCCTTGCACTTGCCAGGGAGCTGGAGGTAAGGCAGGTTCACGCCAAGATCATAGAAATTTCCGAAAAGAGGTGTGAGACCCTTGCGCGCATGCTCGACAAGACCCTCGTGATACACGGCGACGGAACCGATCAGAGGCTTTTGTTCGAGGAGAACGCCGGTGAAATGGACGCCTTTGTTTCCCTTACAGGTGATGAAGAGACGAACATACTCGCCTCCCTGCTCGCCATGAAAATGGGGGTGAAAAGGTCTGTGACCAAGGTGGACAAGACGGATTACCTTTCGCTGCTGCCGGCCATTGGCATACAGCAGGTGGTGAGCCCCAGGCTTTCCGCGGTGGATTCGATTCTCCAGTACATAAGGAAGGGCAAGGTGCTTTCCACAAGGACCCTGAGCGCAGAACAGGCTGAGGTCATTGAAGCAGAAGCCCTGGAATCATCGGACATAGTCGGGCATCCCTTGAGAAAGGTGAAAATGCCCAAGGGCTCACTCGTGATAGGAATCCTGCACGGCGGGAACATGATGATTCCGTCGGGAAACAGCGTGATAGTCCCGGGTGACCGCGTGCTCATCCTGGCCAAGAGGGAGGTTGTCCCGAGGATCGAGTCCCTCCTTTCTGTAAAGCTGGAATACTTCTAGATGCGCTGGCTGATTGTAACAAGGATCATAGGCATATTGACGGTATCGTTCGGGTTGATGCAGCTTCTGCCTGCAGCCGCATCCCTGTGGTACAGGGACCATACAACCGTTCCGATCCTTGTTTCAGCGGCGGTTACCTCCATTGCAGGCGCCGTGCTTTACCGGCTTTCGGGCGCCGGCGCAGCCGATTACCTGAGCCAGCGCGAGGGCATGGCCGTGGTCTCCGTGGGATGGATATGCCTTGCCTTGTTCGGAGCCCTTCCTTTTTACCTGACAGGGGTTTTACCCGGTTTTACAGATGCTTTTTTCGAGTCCGTATCCGGTATAACGACCACCGGGGCGTCTGTGATGACACGCATAGAGGGCACCCCGCCTGCGATACTCCTCTGGAGGAGTTTCATACAATGGCTCGGAGGCATGGGGATAATAGTCCTTTCCATAGCGATCCTCCCGTTTCTAGGGGTGGGCGGATACCAGCTCTACAAGGCGGAGATACCCGGCCCGGTTCCGGACAAGCTCAGGCCCCGCATAAGGGATACTGCAAGGATACTATGGAAGGTTTATCTCCTTTTCACCCTGGCTGAAATTTTGCTGTTGCTTGCGGGCGGTCTCTCTTTTTTCGATGCGCTGAATCATGCCCTTACAACAATGCCCACGGGCGGATTTTCCACCCGCGACCTGTCTGTCGCTTACTACAACAGCTTTTATGTCGAGATGGTCATCGCCTGCTTCATGCTGCTTGCGGGAATAAATTTTTCCCTGCACTACAGGATGCTGACAGGAAAGCCCCTTTCATACCTGAAGGACCCGGAATGCCGTTTTTTCCTGGGGCTTGTCCTGTTTGCAACGGCGGTTATCGCGGCAACGAATTTCGAGACCCACTACGAGTCCATCGGCTCCGCCCTCAGGCATGCTTTTTTCCAGGTCAGCTCCATAATAACCACGACCGGTTACACAACAGCCGATTTCGACAAGTGGCCGAGCCTTTCAAGGCTCTTTCTCCTTCTTTGCATGTTTACCGGTGCATGCGCCGGTTCCACCGGCGGCGGCATAAAGATCCTGAGGATAATGTGCTGCCTGAAGCACAGTTACAGGGAGCTTTTCGGCCTTGTGCATCCCCATGCCGTGACATTTCCCAAGATAGGGGGAAAGCCGGTGCCGGCAAACGTGATGGCCGGGATACTCGGTTTTGTTTTCCTCTACCTGGCCCTTTTTGCCGTGGGATCGCTGGTTCTTGCCTCCATGGGCGTCGATTTCATTTCAGCGGTATCGGCTGTGGCCGCGTCCATAGGAAATATCGGCCCCGGGCTGGGGTCCGTGGGGCCGGCCGCCAATTTCGCCCATATAAACGATGCGGGCAAGTGGCTGCTTTCATTGCTGATGCTTGTGGGCCGTCTTGAGGTATACACGTTCATAATCCTGTTTGTTCCTGAATTCTGGAAAAGGTAGACAAATGCTTTTATATTTAGTATTGACACAAAGAAACAGAAAGATTATGTAACCGACTTTATTTTTCAGGTTATGTTTCTGTTTATGTCTTTGGGCCGTTAACTCAGTTGGTAGAGTATCTGCCTTTTAAGCAGAGAGTCGTTGGTTCGAGTCCAACACGGCCCACCACCATGGGTCGTTTCCGTCCCCATCGTCTAGCCCGGTCCAGGACACCGGCCTTTCACGCCGGCGACAGGGGTTCAAATCCCCTTGGGGACGCCATTAAAAAATAAAAGGCTCATCAGCGCATGTCATGTGTTGATGAGCCTTTATTTGTTGATGAGCCTTTATTTTTTGGATTTAGTAAAGGCTTTGTAAAAAGTCCGCCTGCCGCGTTTGAGCTTCGCAACGTGCATCCGGGTTAAATATTATCGTTATTGGCGGCTTGAAAGGCCATAGCGGGCGGGGATAACCTGAGCCCCTACGTTTTGCCGGGGTGTGTTGTGGCGGTGTATCATGTTTTCCCCATGTGATTGTTAATGCCGTGGCATGATGAAAAAAAGGTTGTTGTTGTGAATTATTGTGAGTGGTCTTTGCATGTTGTCAAGGTTCAATTTTTCCATGTCCAAGCCTGTGATGCCCTTGTTTTTCCGCATGGCCTTCATCGTATCGTGTTCATTTCATGCCCGTCCCAATTCCCATATTTTTCCCTGCGGGCGGGAATTTATGTCATCCAAATTGCGTTCCTCACCAAATTGTATACCTTGTAAATCCTCTTGTTTTTCGTAGGGGCGGGGTTTATCCCCGCCCGTTTGCAGGATGCCGGTTTTACCGGCGCGATGAAGCAAAGGTATAATGCTGGAACGCGGCAGTCATCCAAGCAGGGTTTTTATTAGCCAGGCAGGTTTAATTTCCATGCCGAAATCACTTCACCGACGTCGGTGAAGTGAAATTTAGTCCAATATGTTTTTTGGGTGTATCTTGCATGTTACATGCAGGTTTAATTTCATCGTTATTGGCGGCTTGAAAGGCCATAGCGGGCGGGGGTAAACCCCGCCCCTACGTTTTGTCGGGGTGTGATGTGGTGGTGTATCATGTTTTC
>CAYVIE010000143.1:0-8122 GCA_964451355.1 uncultured Desulfobacteraceae bacterium | reverse complement strand
CTCGAGTGGATAATTGTGAGACTCTTAGCCGCTATCAGCATCACCTTAATTTTGGGGAAAAATGGTCTTGCATGCGGGGACCATCATACACCATACACAGGCCCCTCCCCGGCCTTGGCAATAACCTGTTCAATATTAACCAACCGGACATTTCATATGTCAAAACAACCGGACAACTTGACGTGCTAATAACACATACTTAAACAACTTCAAAAAGAATTCGGAGGAGGGAGAAATGACTTCATCACGCTGGCTTAAAATGCATGAAGCGGCGGAATATTGCGGATATGCCCGCAATACATTCTTTAAAATCGTGAGGGATTACAAGATCCCGAGGTTCGGGCCGAAAAACAACCGTTTTGACAGGTGGCTGCTGGACGAGTGGATGCGGGACCCGCACTGCTTTTTAAGAAAAGATGAGGTTATACGCGCCCGGAGATGCCGGAAACCCGGCAGCTTCACCCCGGTTTGACTGGTGTTTGCAGCCGCTAAAAAAGAGTGGGGGGCGACGCGCCCCCCCCCCCCTAGCAAAAAACCATAACCTGACCTTCTGCTTAACCCGCCTGAAGGTTAATGTCAAGATCAAAAAGGAGAAAAAATGAAACCCTGTCTTGCCCTATTCCCTGTTTTTTTTTGCGTTGGGCTGATCCTCGCAGGATCGGAAGGCCCGTATTTCCCGTTACCTAATGTAATAGGTGTTCTGCTTTTTGCAGCCGGAGCGCTTTTAATCGCCAAAAACAAGGAGGTTTAAACATGAGCAGCAATGAACTGATCACAACCATCGAGACCCAGACCGGAAGAATAACCCTGTCCCCTTCCATAATCCGCAAATACCTGGTCCACGGCCAGGGAGCGGTTACGGACCAGGAGATCATGATGTTTCTTGCCCTTTGCAAGCACCAGAGACTTAACCCGTTTCTCCGAGAAGCGTATCTCATCAAATACGGCAACGCCCCGGCAACCATCGTTGTCGGAAAGGAAGCCTACCTGAAAAGAGCCAGGAGCATTCAAGATTGTCAGGGTTATGCCGCAGGCGTTGTATGCAAAAAAGGCGATTCAGGAATCACCAGGACAAACGGAATATGCCCGCCCGGGCATGAGCTGATAGGCGGATGGGCAATGGTATTCATAAAAGGCTGGGATCGACCCGTAGAGGTCGAGGTGAGCCTCAACGAATACATCGGCAGAACCAAGGATGGCACGCCGACAACTATGTGGAGGGAGAAACCGGCCACCATGATCCGCAAGGTCGCCCTGGTCCAGGCCCTGCGCGAGGCTTTCCCGTTTGAATTCGGCGGCATGATATCGGAAGAAGAGGCCGGCCTGGACGCCCCCGACATAACCGGGGCGGATGAAGAAAAACCGGGAAAGAAGCGGAAAAAGGCCAAAGCTACCAAAGCCAATACCGAAGATTCATCAGAAGATAAGAAAACCTCATCAAAGATAACCTGTCATATCGAGAACAAAGAAGTCGATCCCGGCAAATATTGCAAGGCAGGAAAATGTGAATTCAGAAACAAGGAGGGATGGTGCCCTGCAGTGGACCCGGCCCCCGAAATCGACCTGATGGGAGGTGAAGCAGCATGATAGCTCTGTCATATTCCAGAATGCAGGACATGGCCTGCCCGTTTCGCTTCAAGGCGATCCATATCGACCGGACATACAAGGAACCGGAAACCCGCCCCATGAGGGTGGGAAATGCTGTCCATGAGCTATTGCACGCATACCGTGAATATTTGCTCGATATCAAACAACAATCCCAAAGAAACTGGCTTGAAGACCCACCACTTAATCTAATCAAGCAGATAACCAAAGATAAAGACGAGATCCAGGAGATTTTAGATATCCTCCACCATACAGCAAAGCATAAGGACATGTCAGCCATACCGGTGGATGCGGATACTGTCATAACCGAAAGGCGGTTTGCCTTCAACAGGGATCTCCGGCGGCTCAAAGACTGGTTTGACAAGAAGACCGCTTTCAGGATGATCGCGGATCTCATGTATGTAAAGGGTGATACGCTGTATGTCATCGACGACAAGACCGGGTGGAGCGAAAACGACCATGAGCAGCTGAGAATATATGCGGCCCTCGCGACCAGGGCGCTGGACAAAAAGCGCCTGGACCCTGTCAGATACATCGACATGAAATTTTATGACCACAGAAAAGGCAAAATCGAGCAGGGCGATATACTTCACTATGACGATCCGGAAATCGCCTTAATCTTTGACGAAATCAAGGAAAAGATCAAAGAGGTGAACAGCTGGACCGAATTCCCGGCCATCCCATGCTCCAAATGCCAATATTGCGGCATTAAATGCGATAAACGGGATGCCGTTGAATCAGCCCTCGTTGCCGTCAGCAGGACTGATAAAGACAGCGGCACGCCGCCTTCACCCGCCCCGGCCCTGACTGTCCCCAATGAGATCGCGAGCCATGAACAGGCTCAAAAAGCGGTTGAGTTCGTGCTTTTTGCAGACAGCGTTGTGAACAGGGTAAAGGGCCTGCTCCGGGAATGGGTAGAGAAAAACGGGCCGGTGCAGGCCGCCGGCAAGGTGGCAGAGCTGCGGCCCAATAATCCCTGGAGGGTATCAAATACAAAGGCGCTTCTTTCAGCCCTGCTGGTTTACGGGGCAAACCCTGATCTTGTCTGGAAAGAGGTCTCTGTCTCCGAATCGGGGCTGGAAAAGATCGCAAAAAAATCTGGCCTCAAACCGGAAGTAATCAGGATGCTTAAAATGACCTACGGCGAACGCAAATCATACAAGGCGCGCTTCGGATTGTTTAACGCATAAAAGAGCTGAGGGGAAACACTAATGAGGTATCAGCAAGTCTATAATAAAATCTGGTATGATGAAAAATTTGTTACTCTTTCCGAAAAAGCGAAATTCCTTTTCCTGTATCTTCTCACGTGTCACCATAACAACGCCCTCGGTATTTTCGTTCTGCCAAAAGGATACATTTGCGGAGATCTCGACTGGTCAATGGAAAAACTGCATGAGCCGTTTCAGGAGTTATTGGATAAACGGCTGATATTGTATGACGAAAAGGTAAAAGTGATTTGCATAAAAAACCACCTCAAATACAACCCCATCGAAAACCCAAATCAGGTAATGTCTGCTCTGAAAATACTCGAGCATCTGCCGCGAACCCCTTTGCCATATGCGGAGGTTATAAAACATATAGACAAACCGTTTCATGAACCGCTGCGGGAACAATTGCAAAACCAATTCGGGAAACCCCTTCATGAGGCCGAAATTGACCATGAAAAAGGGTTACCCAAAGGGTTACCGGAAGGGTTACCGGAAGGGTTACCCAAAGGGTTGCCGGAAGGGTTACCGGAAGGGTTACCGAAACCAGAACCAGAAACAGAAACAGAAACAGTAACAGAAACAGAAACAAATACTAGTACTAGATCTCTAGAGTATTATAATAATATATACGCTATAGGTTCATGTAAGGGAGGTGGAAGGGCCGCCTCCTCCCCCCCAAACAGCCCCCGGGAAGAAGAAAAAAACCAAAGGCCTCAAAAGAACGGCAAAGTCCCGGCAAAGGAGATCCAGGATATCTGGAACAGGATACTTGTATCCTCCGGCTCATCCCCGCCTGTGCCTCCCGTAAAAAAAATCTCCCGCAAGACAAACAGATACAAACATCTCAAGGCCAGATGGAAGGAGCACCCAAACCTGGATGAATGGAAGGAGCTGGTTCAAAAAATAGCCGCATCGGATTTCCTGAAAGGCCACAACAGCAAAAACTGGGTTGTCAATTTTGACTGGGTGCTGAAGTCAGAGGGGAATTTCCTGAAAGTGATAGAGGGAAACTATGACAACAACAAGAGCAAATCCATATTCGAGATCGATTTCTGATGGGGCGAAAATGAGCAGGGAGGCATTCAAGTCATTCGTGATCGGCCTGGCCCTTCACTTCAATACTGACTGGGTGCTGAAACAATCCGGGGCCACAACCGCCAGGCTTGAATCATGGTATGGCCAGGTGAAGCACCTGCCGGACTCGTTTCTTGACTGGGTGGCAAACCGGATCAAGCGCGAAAAAGACTCCTTTCCCAGAAATCTGACAAAGGCCATGTTGGACATGTGGCCACAATACCAGCAAGCCGCGGCAAGCGTTGTAAACCAGAGCAGGGGATGCTCGAAATGTCATGACGGGTGGATACTCGCCATTGACAGCATGGGAAATCGCCGGGCCGTCTTGTGCGCTCACTGCAATACGCTGAATGCAGAAGGCGTTCTCAGGGCAACCGTGCAAACCCTGAAACAAAGCGGGTGGCAAATATGGGGAGAATGAGCCCGACACAGAGAACCATAAGGGAACTTCGCAACAACGGCCGCAAGTGCGCCATTGTTGAAAAATGGAACCCCCATGTAGGGCCTCACGGAATAAGGCAGGACCTTTTCGGGATCATCGACGTGATAGCCCTTGATCCTGAACGCGGGGTCGTTGGGATACAGTGCTGCGGGTCTGGCTTTTCCCAACACTACCGCAAGCTGACAGAAGAGATGGCCCAGGAAACCCTTGACTGGCTGTCAACACCGGGCACCAGCCTGGAGCTTTGGGGCTGGCGCAAGGTTAAGCTGAAACGCGGGGGCAAGGCAATGGTCTGGAGGCCGAGGATAGTCGAAATCAAAATCGAGGATCTCAAAAATGCATGAAGATATAAAAATCCAAATCAAGCTCGAAGGCTATGAAGATCTCAAAAAAATGCTCGATTACCTGGAGCCCAGAAGAGCGAAAAAAGCCCTGGCAATAATCCTCAACCGGACCGGCAAGCAGGTCAGGATCGAATTGCAGGAGGAAATGAAAAGAGTCTTTGACAACCCTACCCCCTGGACATTGCGGGGAATCTACCACAAGACAGCTTCCGTCAATGACCTGACCCACAAAGTTGGGCTCAAAGATGATACTTTAGGCCTGAAGGGAACGCCCGCCGCAAAATACCTTGCCCCCAATATCTTCGGCGGCCCGAGGAACAAGAAACGCTACGAGGTCAGGTTCGAAAGGGCAGGCATACTCGGGCACGACGAATACACGGTCCCGGGCCCGGGAGTCAGGCTGAACCGGTATGGAAACATATCCCAGGGAATGATCGTCAAGATGCTGTCGGCTGTCAGCGCTTTTAACGAGGGAGGCTATAACGCCAACTCGCCAGGCCTGGGCAGGATGTTTGCCATACCCCATACCGGAATATTCAAACGCACCGGCAAGAGAACCATCAAGCCCATGTTGTTTTTCACAGCCAGACGGCCTGATTATGAACCGGTTTATGACTTCTATGGGGTTGGGCACCGGAAAGCAAACCAGGTGATCTTCAAGATCGCAGAAGAGGTGATCGATAACGCAGTGAAGTATCAGGCAGGTTTGTAGCGGGTCCTTCCCGGGGAAAAACTGAAAGCGGATCATTCGACCCCCGGTTTTTGAATAGTTAGGCAGATAAAATAACAATGAATATCAAAGGTTTAATAGCGGGTTAAATAGTGACGGTAAAAAAGCACAAGGGTCTTAAAAGAGGGGAGTTGACACGGGCGAGCCGCGAAACCGGGATCAGCCTGTCGGTTATGACCAGGCTGCGGGATCAGGGCATTTTGGCCGAATATTGCGATAAAAAAGGGGTTATTGACACAGAAAAGCTTAAAAAAAACATTTCGCAATATATCCACGAAGGCCAGCGGCAGGGGGTCAAGCGGAGATGGGCAGCGCAAAAAGGCAAGAAAAAGCGGCAGGCTAAAGAGCAGGCAGACGAGATCGTTAACAATAACAGCAACCGGGCAAAGAGGGACCTGGGTCTGTCAATAGGCGAGGCACAGCGGCTCAAGGCAAACTATGACGCAGCCCTCAAGGAATTGGAATACAAGACAAAAACAAAAGAGCTGCTGCCGGCAGAGCAGGTAAAGCGGGAAGCAATAGAGGTGGCCATGCTTGTCAAAAACACACTACTGTCCATACCTGAGCGGCTCGGTCCTGTATTGGCTGCCGAATCCAGCGCAAAGGAAGTTAAAAAAATCCTGAAAAATGAGCTGCGTCAAGTCCTGGAGGCGTTGTCTGAAGATGTATAAAGAGACCTTCCGCCGATACGTAAAACCTGATCCGGAGATTGATCTCGTAGAATGGGCCAACAGGTATTTTTACCTGTCCAAGGAGGCAGCCGCCGAATACGGTCCTTACAGGTCGGGCCGGACGCCGTTTGTGGAAGAGCCGTTGCGTTGCCTCTCTCCCTGCAACGAGGAGACAGATGTTGTTGTGGTGGTTAAGCCCACCCAATGCGGCGGCACAACCCTGGGGCTTATTTTTATGTGCGGGATAGTTGACCTGTCTCCGGGTCCGCTGTTGCTCATGATGCCCACAGATTCCATGGCAAGGTCCTTTTCCAAGAAAAAACTTGCCACCTGTTTGAAGCATATCCCAAAGATAGCGGATAAAATCAGCCCTCCCAAGAGCCGAGATTCCGCCAATACGATCCTGCAAAAGGACTTTGAAGGCGGTTCCTGGACCTTGAGTGGATCAAACAGCAGCGCAAGCTACAGGTCAGAGTCGATCCGGTATCTGATCCTGGACGATTTTGACGGGTTCGAGATCGACATCGAGGGAGAGGGATCTCCCGAGGAGCTGGCGGACAGGCGCACAGGGGCCTTTGCCAACCGCAAGATATATATCAACTCGACAACGACCATAAAGGATTTCTCCAATATCGAGCGGAGCTGGGCAAGGTCGAGCATGGGCAAATGGCATGTTCCGTGCCCTCATTGCGGGCATTATCAATACCTGATCTGGGGCGGTGAGGATGTTGATTACGGCATCAAGTTCCGCACTAGCGAAGACGGTACGGTTACAGATGTCTGGTATATCTGCGAATGCTGCCGCCGCAGGATTGAAAATGCCGATATCCAGTGGATGAACGAAAACGGCGCATATATCCACAAATACCCGGAAAGGCGAATAAAGGGATTCCGCTGGAACGCGCTTTACACTCCCATCGGATGGGTCAACAACTGGCGGTATATTGCCCAGAAATTCATCGAGGCCACGAAGGAGCTAAAGGAAGGAAAGCCGGAAAAATATAAGACATGGCTGAATTCCTTTATGGCAGAGCCTTACGAGGACCCGGGCGAGGCGGTCTTGTGGTCGGATCTTTATGCCCGCAGGGAACAGTATAAATACTTTGAGGTTCCGGTGTCCGGCCTCATCCTGACCGCCGGCGTTGACACCCAGGACGACAGGCTTGCCGTTGTGATACGCGCCTGGGGCCGCGGAGAGGAATCCTGGCTGGTCTATTGGGGGGAGCTTTATGGCGACCCTGTATACCCTGACGTATGGGAGCAGCTCGATAAGCTGCTCAACCAGTCCTACCGGCATGAGGCGCAAACCGCACTGCATATAACCGCCATGGGCATTGACAGCGGAGGCCACCGGACACAGGCTGTTTACAATTATTGCCGTCAGCGGGCAGAGCGCGGGGTATTCGCCCTGTTCGGAGCAAGCCAGCCGGGAAAGCCGGCCCTGTCCCGGCCATCCCTCCAGGACGTAGACTGGAAGGGGCAAAAGCTGGTAAAGGGGGTGCATCTCTGGCCCGTGGGAGTCGATTACATCAAATCTGTCATAATGGCCAGGCTGCGGATCGAGAATCCGGGGCCGGGATACCTGCATTTTCCCGCAGAAACCCCGGAGGAATACTTCAAGCAGCTAACCGGGGAGAAGCTGGTCACTTACTACAAGGGCGGAGTCCACAAGAAGCGTTGGGTGCAGACCAGGAAGCGGGTGGAGGCTCTTGATTGTGAGGTCTATGCCTATGCCGCCGCAGTAAAGGCAGGAATCAACCGTATAACTGAAGACGGGTGGGATCAGCTTGAAGCCTCGGTTTGCGGCAGCCGGCCGGAGGCAAAGGCAGGGAGGCGGGAATCGGTTGCTGCTTCGGGGCAAAACTCCCGGCCTAGGGTTATCGTAAAAAGCAATTTTTTGAACAGATAGGGGCAAGGAGACAGATGTGTGGTTATTGCAACAGGCCGGATTAACACAAGGAAATAAAACAAAAGATGGAAAGGCCGATCATATTTAATTAATACCATAAACCATCAGCTAAGCTGATGGTCCAAGCTTTGCTAAGCGT
>CAYVIE010000142.1:0-8149 GCA_964451355.1 uncultured Desulfobacteraceae bacterium | reverse complement strand
GGGAGGGCTTCCCTTCCCCCGCCATTTGAAATGAATTCAAATGGTTCCACCCCCACCCCCGGCCGGGGCTAAACCGCCCTTGGCCGGTTGATGGACTTTTTACGAGTCCATCATTTGTGATGATCTCGTAAACTTTCATGATTAGCGGCAATCCCCCCCCGGGCATGAAAACAATGCTGTTTCTCATCCCGACCCTGGAGGTATTTTGAAGGTAAAAGACGGCCCAATATTTGTAAATTGCCATTGCATTATCAATATTGCCCCACATGGATTCCGGTGATATGTACCTTGATGCATGATAGAGAACAGGTAACCATGGCGGCCCTGTCGGAAAGGGCTGTGGTTCTTGGTCAACAGGAGAAAAAGGAGCCTTTTTGAGATGAATTATCTTGACGGGAAGCGGATCCTTGTTACGGGTGTTTGCGGAACTGTGGGCTCGGAGTTGTTGAAGGTGCTCATAGATGAAAATGTATACAGGCCGGTTGAGGTTGTGGGTATAGACAACAACGAAAGTGAACTCTTTTTCCTTTCCAATCGTTATGCAGAGGAGCCCAGGGCAAATTTTTTCCTTGCCGATGTCAGGGACAAGCCGACCATGAGCAGGGTAATGCAGGGAATAGACGTGGTGTTTCATGCGGCTGCATACAAGCACGTAACCCTGTGCGAGCAATCTCCCTTCGAAGCCGTGCAGACCAATATCTGCGGTGTGCAGAACATAATACAGGCCGCGACTGAAAATGATGTTTCAAAGGTGATATTCACGAGTTCAGACAAGGCTGTGAATCCTACCAGTGTGATGGGTACAAGCAAGCTCATGGGGGAAAGGCTTATAACCGCTGCCTGCATAACCAATTCAAAAAAGACCGTTTTTGTTTCCACGAGGTTTGGAAACGTTCTGGGATCAAGCGGGTCGGTTCTTCCTGTCTTTTGCAGGCAGATAGCACAAGGAGGCCCGGTTACGCTCACAGATCCAAGGATGACACGTTTTGTCATGACCATAAGGCAGGCAGCCCAGCTTGTGATCGATTCAGGAGCCTTGGCCCAGGGAGGTGAAGTCTTTATCACCAAGATGCCGGTGATGAGAATCAGGGATCTTGCCGAGGTATTGATCGAGATTCTTGCGCCTTATTATGGGCATGAACCGGAGTCGATCAAGATACGCGAGATAGGCGTAAAACCAGGGGAAAAACTTTACGAAGAACTTATGAGCGGCGAGGAGACAAGACGTGCCATGGAGTTGGAGAAATATTTCGTGGTCCTGCCGGCCTTCATGGAATATTTCATGGATGTGGAATTCAGCTATCCAGGGACAGTTTCAGCGAGTGTTGACCGGCCTTATCTGTCTTCCGACGAACCATGCATGGACAGGGATCAATTGAAACGGTTTCTTGAGACAAACAGGTTGCTGCCCGAACCGGTCTGCGCGGGGGGAGGCAACTGACAGACAGGATGCTACCATGAAGGCTCAGCTGACAGTATAGAGCGGGGAGGACTCCACTCCCAGTTGCATCAACGACAACCGAGTGCAGGGAGGCTTGATTAATGCGAGTATTGATAGCAGGAGGTGACGGCTACCTGGGATGGCCCACTGCCATGTATCTTTCCAAAAGGGGGCATGAAGTCGCTGTGGCTGACAATTATCTTCGCCGCCGTCTTTCAAGGGAAGAGGATGCCGAACCGCTTTTTCCCGTTCCGAATCTTCACGAGAGAACGCGGTTGTGGCGCGAAAAAACAGGGAGAAACATAGAAGTTTTTGTTGGGGATCTGTCGGCATGGGAGTTTATCGATGAACTTTTCAACCGGTTTGTTCCGGATGTGATCGTCCATTATGCAGAACAACCCTCTGCTCCTTATTCCATGGCTCACAGGAAGGGGGCCGCCCTGACGCTTCAAAACAACCTCATGGTCACCTTCAATCTGGTCTACGCCGTTAGAACTTATTGCCCGGAAGCCCATATGATCAAACTCGGGACGATGGGGGAGTACGGGACCCCTGATATCGATATCGAGGAGGGCTGGATTACAATCAACCACAAGGGGCGTTCAGACCGTTTTCTCTTTCCCAGGCAGGCGGGAAGTCTCTATCATACCACCAAGATAATGGATACGGACATGCTCTGGTTTTATGTCAGGACGTGGGGGCTGCGCGTAACCGACCTTATGCAGGGGCCGGTCTATGGCCTTCTTACCGATGAGACTGGAGGGGATATCCGCCTATTCCCATTTTTCAATTATGATGAAATTTTCGGGACTGTTTTAAACAGGTTCATTGTTCAGGCGGTATGCGGTTATCCATTGACCGTCTATGGTAAGGGAGGACAAACCAGGGGATATCTCAACATCAAGGATACACTTGAATGTGTGAGGCTTTCCCTGGAAAATCCTCCGGAAATGGGCGAGCTTAGAATATTCAATCAGTTCACCGAGACTTTCACCGTAAACGAGCTTGCCCGGATGGTCGCCGATTCAGCAAAGATGTTGGGGCTTTCTGTTTCGGTTAAACATGTTGAGAATCCTCGCAAGGAGTCGGAAGATCATTACTATAATCCTGTTCATACCGGCCTGGTGGAGCTGGGGCTTAAGCCTCACCTGCTGGGCGAGGATGTGCTGGTCGAAATGATGGAATGGGTTCTTCGCTTCAAGGATTCCATCCAAAAACACAGGATATTTTCAGGAGTAAAGTGGGATTGATCCCCGGGTAAAGGGGCTTTGCTCCAGGCGGGCTGTTGCTAAAACGCCCGGGAGGAGAAACATCCTGCCCCACCGGTTTATTCCGGCTCGCTTATTGCCCCTGGCCGGCAAGGGATGAATTGAATTCTTCGACTTCAGCTTCAAGTGCTTTTTGCCTGGAACGGTATGCTTCTATTTTCTCGTTTAATTCCTTTACCCGCTGGTTGTACCTTATTATATCCGCCTGTGTTTTTATTTTTTTTTGCAATTCTTTGAGTTCTTCGCGTTCTTTGAGTAATGACTCGTATTCCCTGTCCAGGGCGTTGCTTTTTTCCACCAGAGCATTTCTCTTTGCCTGCATTTCCCTGATAAGAGCCTCGTTTTCCGGTGTGTCAGGAATCTCTTTAACGCTTCCGGGGATCGTGCTGTCTGGTGATGATTCTTCTATTTCAGAAACGCCCTGTTCTTCTTGTGCCGGGGATGCTGAAACGTCCTGTTCAGCAGGAGAAGCAGGGCTAGCTTTTTGTTGATCTGCACTACCGGATTTCGCTTCGGCCGGGGAAGGTGCAGTTTCTTGATTATCGGTTTCGGGCGGGACTTCTTGTTCGGGTATAGTTTCTATTTCAGGCGGAATTTCCTGTGCCGGGGATATTTCTTCAGCAGCCCTGGATGGGGGAACTTTTTCAGAGCTTGAAGATTCCTTTTCAATCGGTGTTTCCTGTTCAATAGGTGTTTTCTGGGCCTCATTGCCGGGTTGGGATTCTGGAGGTTCCTGGTCAGCCGCGGGAGAGCTTTCTTCCGTCATGGTTGCTGTTTCCGGTTCTGCGGGCTGTGGCGATACTTCCGGCGCTGGTTCAGGAGGTATGTCCTCTTCGAATGCGTCTAGCTGGTGCCTGTATTCAGGTGGAATGGTGGCAAGATTGTCTGTGTAGTGTATTATTCCCTTATCGTCGATATATTTGTAAATTTCTGAAAATGCTGAATTATGTAAAAAGAAGAGCATCGCGGCCAAAATCAGCACCGCAACTGCCGGGATGCGGTTTTGTTCTTTCCCCTTTTTTTTCATTTACCATTCCTTGTGGAATAAGGTTCAAACGTCTATACGCCTTGTATGTTTTTTGATCGCCATGGGTTGGCGCGGCATAATGCTTTCAAATTTCGCGGGGCTGGTTTATCCGGGAAAGCTGCCGGGCCATGATTATTTTTTCTTGAACCTATCCCGATCATCTCATAGTCTCGACCGGGAGACGGATTTATTGCCATGAAAATCAATTTAGACTGACAAGATCTTCTTTGCCGTTTCAATTTATTGATTTTTGCATGTTATATTGTCGGCATGGAACGGTGTCAAGAAAACGTTGATATTTTTAGCAGGGCTTTGACATGAAAAAAAAAATTCTGATCATTATTTTGGGCTTATCCATGTTAGTGACCGGTTGTACCGGTTTGAAAAAAGCCGCAAAGGAGATGTTCTTGCCCAAGACACCTGCAAAGACCCTGTTGGAACAGGCTGAATCAGCAAAAAGACAGGGTGATACCAGTAAGGCCTTTGTGCTTTATTCGGATTTTATCAAGCGTTATCCTCAATCAGAAGATGTCCCCGCCGTCTTGATGAAAATGGCGGCCATAAGATTCGGCCAAAAACGGTATAACGAGGCCAGAAGCCTCTATGAAAGGATATGGACGGAATATCCCGAGTCGTTTTTTGCCGGGCAGGCCCGCGTCGAATATCTGCACGCACTGGAAGCTGAGGGAAGATATGATGTATTGATAGCAAAGGCCAAAGAGTTTCTTGTCCAGGGGCTTTCTGAGCCGTTTGCGACAGATGTGCGCCTTCTGATCGGTGATGCCTGGATAGCCAGGGGAGATTTTTCAAAAGCATACCAGGTTTACAAGGAGGCATTTTTATCGGCATCGGGGCAGGTGAAACAGCAAGCCGGCCGCCGGTTAATGGATGCCGCAGCCAATCTTCCAGGGGCATTTATAGAGGATGAGCTTGGCAGATTAAAAGGAGCCCCTCCTTCTGGTTACCTGGAGGTAGCAGCAGGAATCATGGCCGCAAGGAAAGGAGACCTGTTGAAGGCAGCAGGTATTCTTTCAAGTTTCATCGGGAAACATCCCGATCATCCCCTTGTCTCATATGCAGAAAAAAGGCTTGATGCTATCAGGTCGAAGTCTCCCATAACAAGCAGAACTATCGGATGCCTGCTTCCGCTTTCAGGCCGGTACGGATCTTTTGGACAGCAGGCATTGAGGGGGCTTGAGCTGGCGTTATCGGATGCGTCTGAGCAGGCCGGAAACAACATGAAGTTTCGTATTCTTGTGAGGGATACCGCGGCCAATGACCAGGCAACCAAAGTCGCCGTAAATGAACTCCGGGAAAAAGGAGCCGCTGCCATAGTGGGGCCTCTCGTGGCTGTTGAAAGCGCAGCCGCCGAGGCGCAGAAAGCCGGCGTTCCGATCATCGTACTCACCCAGAAACAGGATATAACAGAAAAGGGCGGGATGGTTTTCCAGAATTTCCTCACCCCGGACATGCAGGTGAAGGCCCTGGTCTCCTATACATCTGGAGAACTGAATATTCATCGCTATGCGGTCCTGTATCCGGATGAACCATACGGCAGGCGATTCCTTTTCTCATTCTGGGATACCGTGATTGATTATAAAGGCCGTATAATGGGGGCGGAGTCCTATCAGCCGGATCATACGGATTTCCAGGATCAGATAAGGAAACTGGTGGGCTTATATTATGATATCCCTGAATCCCTGAGAAACCCGGTGATGGAAAAGGAGTTGTTTGAAGCTCTTTTAAATGGTGGCATGGTAGATCATCCTCTTGTTTTGCATGATGAAGAGATCAGGTCAATATTATCGGTGGAGAAGGATAATGGTGTTTTCCCCGATGTTACAGAAGGAGAGACAAAAAAAGAAGAAGAGAAGAAGCCCGAGCCGATAATCGATTTCGAGGCGGTCTTTATTCCCGATATCCCTGAAAAGGCAGGGCTGATAATACCGCAACTGCGCTATTATGATATCAAGGATGTATACCTTCTTGGCACAAACCTGTGGTATTCAGACAGCCTGATCAGGATCGCAGGAAGGCAACTGCAAAAGGCGCTAATACCGGTTGGCTTTTTCGCAGGAAGCCGCAACAGGAAAACCAGGGAGTTTGTCTCTTCTTTCAAGAATATTTATGGTTATACCCCAGGGTTCATAGAAGCTGTAGCCTATGATACGGGCATGATCCTTTTTTCTCTTCTGTCAGATCCGGCATGCCGAAGCCGCATCGACCTGGCAAAAGCCCTGAAAGATTTCAACGGGTACAACGGAGTGTGCGGATTCACGCGCTTCGGGCCGACAGGAGCCTGCGAGAGAAGCATAACACTTCTTACTGTCAGAAACGGAAGATTCCGCGAGATTGAAAGGGATATACATATAGAGATGTTGAGCCATAAAACCGGCGAACCAGCGGTTTCTCCATAACCGGTCAGTATTTACCGTGAAAACACCCCCGGGGCCGGGGGGAAGACGGATCTCTTTTCATGTCCGGGGGTGATTGCCGCTAATCACGAAAACTTATTCATCATTGACCAGGTTACCCTGTCCAGTCGCTTCGAGCACGGTTTGCCAGAGCTTGTCTTTGGGATCCAGTTTCTTTCTTTTTCCGGCTGAAAGCGACATGGGTATGTGTACAAAATGCCCGTTCCAATAACCGACTATCATCCCTGTTTTTCCGGCCATACCGGCATGCACCGCGTCCCGGCCCAGAAAGGTACAGAACACATGGTCGTTTGCATTTGCAGGGAGGCTGCGGATCATGTAACTCGGATCAATGTACTTCAGTGAAATATCTATTTTTTTCTCTTCAAAATACTCTGTTATCCTTTCTTTCAGGTATTTGCCTATGTCATGTAGTTTCAGGTTGCCCGAGGCGTCATATTCTTCCTTTGCTCCGGAGAAGAATTTCTGTCCGGCGCCTTCTGCGATCAGTATCACAGCATGCCTGCGTAACTTGAGACGGCGTTCGAGCTTTGTCAAAAGGCCGTTTTTTCCGTATAGGTCGAAATCGATTTCCGGGATCAGAACGAAATTGACATCCTGCTGGGCAAGGGCCGCTGTTGCAGCGATAAATCCGGAATGCCGTCCCATCAGCTTTATGAGTCCTATTCCATTGGGGTAACCCTCGGCCTCTTTGTGTGCTCCCTTGATGGCTTCTGTTGCTATGTCGACCGCAGTGTCAAAACCGAAGGACTTGGAAACCATGTATATGTCATTGTCGATGGTCTTTGGAATACCAATAACACTGATTTTGAGATTTCTTTTTCGTATTGTTTCAGTGATCTTGGATGCGGCTCTTAGTGTGCCATCCCCGCCTATCATGAACAAAATACCTATGTTCATTCTTTCGAGACAGTCCACTATCTCTTCTATGGACTGGTGCCCCCTTGAAGAACCAAGGATGGATCCTCCCATTTCATGTATGTCTACTACGTTGTCAGGCCGTAGCTCGAGGATATCATGCCTGTATTTTGGTATGAAACCTTGCAGGCCGTAACGCATTCCGTATATATGCCGGACACCGTAACTGTAATAGAGCTCCAGGACAATGGATCTTATGATATTGTTCAGGCCGGGGCACAGCCCACCACAGGTGGCGAGTGCGCATTTGAGCTTGCTTGGATCAAAGTAGATCATTTTTCTGGGCCCGGCTGTTTCGAAAGAGGGTAAGGGCTGTCCTTCTTCAATAAGGCGGTTTATTGTTTCCGTATCAGCGTATACAAGAATCTTTTCGTCATCGGACCGGAAAATAGCTTCCGAGGATCCCTCCAGCTGATCGAGTATGGGGGAATGAATATTGGCTGGTCCAAGGGAATCAATGCGTGTCTGTTCGTTTGTTATTACTGGTAGATTATCCATTGTTTCCTCCTCGCATCAAGGTATGGGAGAAAAGCGGGTATAAAAACTATTTCCTGAATCCATGAGCTATCGCCCGTGTGCCAGAGACACGAAGGCAGCCATTCCATTATAAGCATATGTGCTTAAATATCTATAACTTAATTGCATGGTATGAAATAATTTGCCTTCCCCGAAACAAGCTTTTCCCGTAATGAGATTTTTTATAAATTTTCATGATTAGCAGCAATCACCCCCCGGGCATGAAAAGAGGTCTGTCCCTCTCCCCGGCGCCGGAGGTGTTTTCACGGTAAAATTTATGATGTCCTTTTTATCATTCATGCAGGTTTATCATCCAACCAGGTTTAACCTTTGCGCATTTGTTTTTCTCCATGCGAATTTCACTTCACCGACGTCGGTGTGTGTTAAACAAGTTCCGGTTTTCCAATTATATTTTGAGCATGCCTTGCTTTATGCAGCCTCGCAAACGTGCATCCGTGTTAAATATTATCGTTATTGCCAGCATGAGTGGCCGAAGCGGGCGGGGATAAACCCCGCCCCTACGTTTTGTTTTGGGTGTTGGTGC
>CAYVIE010000141.1:0-8170 GCA_964451355.1 uncultured Desulfobacteraceae bacterium | reverse complement strand
TATTTTCCTTTTTGAAACAGCAAAAAAAATACTCTATACACAGGGAATAAAACCAGCTCGTGTTCTCTTTGTTGGAAACGATGTAAAAAACGACATAGAACCATCCATGCGAGCCGGATTCAAGGCCGCACTGTTCGCAGGGGATATGCGATCCTTACGGTTGAGAAAAGATATAAAACATCTTAAAGAAATAACTTTTGACGCGGTGATTACAGATTTGCGGCAGATTCCGGCTTTTCTAAAAAAAGGCTCTGCTGTAAATCCATGAGGAAAGTAGTAGTTTTTCCATGAATAATCATTTATTGTTAAGATGTCTCACAAGAAACGGCGCCGGGTATTTTTTACTTTAAACACCGGCCGCCCAACAGGACTTTACCGTGAAAACACCTCCATAGCCGTGGTGAAAAACAGTCTTGTTTTCATGCCCGGGGGTGATTGCAGCTAATCATGAAAGTTTACAAAGGCCATATGCTTTTGCAGCAACCTTTCGATATTGTTTACTATTATCCAAAGGTCGCCTCCAGGCATCTGGTATATAGTAAATATTGTAAATAATATAGAAAAAGAAGGAGGTTATGATGCCTATATATGAATTCAGATGTACAAATTGCGGTCATATTCAGGAGATCCTCGTAACCGGATCCAGTGATAAAAAAATAGAACTACGCTGTGAAGAATGTTCAAGCGAGGTTCTGGAAAGGGTAATGAGCGCGGCATCATATACAATCGGTTCTGACCGAGGCGCAACGCCCAGAGTGACTTCCAAAAGCTGTGGCTCGGGCAACTCCTGCACAACCATTGACCTGCCCGGTCATTCAAAGCCGTAGCTACAGCTCCTTAGCATGTTTTTTATTCCACCTGATCGGCCGGCAGAGATTATAAAAAACATCACAAACATACCAGGCTGACTCCTGTGGAATGCTGTTGTCTGGCTTTTTCATTTTTCAAGTCACGAAACAGCAAGGACATATCAACCGTGATCCTATGTGACTTTTTTTCATTATGCTGAAAACCTCAAGCATAGAGGCTCGATTTTTTAAAGTATTCCTGCTGTTCAGCCTCGTTTTTTTATTAGCGTCGTTTATAATAGTATTTTTGTTCTTCCGATCTAGAGAACTAACCGAATTAACTTATAAAACCGAGGCAATAGCGCGTATCACTGCAGAAAATATCCTGGAGCCTTTGAAACAACAAGATATTAAAAACATAGAAAAAAAGCTCTCTATGCTTAAGAATCTTGATTTTCTGTCTTCCGTATCTGTGATCACGCCACAAAACAGACTACTTTCTGTATATCCGAAATCAGCAACATCTGTTTCCTCTATTCCCTCTCCTGAAGCAGGAATAACAACTCGCTTATCACCAGACAACCGGCTCCTTGTGTTTGTCCCCTTATACGACAAAGATATTTTGCAAGGGACACTGGTTATGGAAGCAGATGCCTCGTTTATAATATCCCAGGCCCTGAAGTTTGCATTGTTTGTCAGCTCCTGTCTTCTCATTGTCGTAATCGCATGCTGGGCTTTCTCCTGGTCCATGTTGTCTTATATGCTGATGCCGGTTAGAAGGCTTTCTTCAGCGGCATCAAAGATTGCCCGTCAGATAGATTTCAATACAAGGATCCCTCCGGAATTTTCAGGAGAGCTGAAACGAATATCAGACGCCTTGAATACAATGCTCGATTATTTGAAACAACGGGATTCCGCTCTTATAGAAGCCAAAATACAAGCTGAAGAATCTGCAAACAGGGCCGGAATTCTAGCCAAGGAAGCACGAAAGGTAAACCAGCAACTTATCGAAGCGATAAAGAAGAGCAATGAAGTCCACAAGGCACTGCGGCAAAGCGAAAAAAAATACAGGGAAATATTTGAAAATGCCCAGGAAGGGATTTACAGGGCTGATGATAAAAACCGCTTCATAGATGCAAATCCAGCAATGGCTAGAATTCTTGGTTATCAAACTCCAAGGGAGCTGATTTCATGTATTGGCGATATCAGGGCGGAACTGTTCTGCGATCCTGAAGAACAAAAAAAATTTTATTCAAGGCTGCTAAAGAATGGATGGGTTGAACGATTCATATGCAGGCTGAAGAAAAAATCCGGCTCTGAAACATGGGTATCGTTGCAGGCGCGTGTTTTTAGAAAACCAGGCGGTGAAGTTTCATACATACAAGGGTATGTTGTGGATGTTTCAGAGCTGATACGTGCCCAGGCTACCCTCAAAGCCAGCTATGAGGTGCTGGAACAAAAAATAAGAGAAAGAACCGCGGAACTCCGAAAAACGAACGAACAATTGCGCAAGGCTAAAGAGAAAGCCGATGCAGCAGCGCGGGCAAAGAGCGAATTCCTGGCCAATATGACGCATGAAATAAGAACCCCTCTAAACGGTGTAATTGGAATAGCCGAACTTGCGGCATCAGAACCCCTTTCCCCTAAACTCGCCCATTACATGAAAACGATTCATAGATCAGGCACAGCCCTTCTCAGGATACTAGACCGTATTATTGATTACTCACGACTCGAAGACAGAGAACTACCCCTTGAGAAATCTTTTTTTTCACCGTCAGAAATTTTTGAAAACCTCGCAATTATATACGGACCATATGCGGTTAAAAAAGAAATAGAACTGATATTTGATATCGCTGATGATATCCCTGCATCCCTCTATGGCGATCCCCTTAGATTTCAGCAGGCTTTGGGTAATATTTTAGACAATGCGATAAAGTTTACAAACCAGGGCAACATTATTCTTAACGTTAGATACAGAGCAGCAAATGCCGGAAAAATTCGCCTGCTGTGCAAAGTTAAGGATACTGGTCCCGGCATCACCAAGGATGTTATGAAAAAACTTTTCATACCTTTCGAGTTAGGTGATGCCAGCATGAGCAGAAAACATTCAGGAACAGGACTGGGACTTTGTATTTCAAAACAGATAGCCCAGCTCATGAATGGCGATATTTTCGTTGAAAGCACACCTGGCAAGGGTAGTACATTTACACTTGACGTTCAATTCGATCTGCCTGCTCAGACTGAAAAAAGAGAGATACGTCAATATAATAGTGCGCTTGGCAATAAACACGCAATAATAGTTGAAGATAATCCTGAAGCACGCAGGCTCCTTGCCGGTATTCTTGAATCATTCGGAATTTCCTCAATCTCGGCCGGCACTGAAAGCGAAGCGCTTGAACTGATCCATAACTATACAACTATGCACAAAAAAGAAATCAAAGATTGTTTTATTTTTATTGATACAACTCTTTCAGGTTCAGACCCGGTAAGTCTGGCCCGTACATTAAAGCTTGAAATTTCCGGGGAACCGCGCGTAATAATTCTCACACCTGCCGGCTATGAGGACCGCTTCGCAACGAAGGATGTTTCCGGAATTGATATCTTCATCAGAAAGCCTTTCACGCCTGGCATAATTTATGACGCGCTGATGGAACTCATGAAAGATATTTGTGCTGAAAAATATCATGAAGACACATCTCCTGCCCAAACCAGGAACAAAATAAACAAAGGTATCAAAGGATTTACTGTACTTGTGGCGGATGACAGCCAGACGAACCTGGAGATTACCCGATCTGTTTTAACTGCAGAGGGAGTAAACGTTCTTACAGCCCGAAATGGAAAAGAAGCGCTTGAGATAATGGAAAAAAATCATGTGGATCTTGTTTTGATGGATATACAGATGCCGGAAATGGACGGCATTGAAGCCACATCCCTTATAAGAAAAAATATTTCTCCATTTGTCCCTGTAATCGCCCTCACAGCATCATCATTGGACAACGACAAGGCAAAATGCCTGAATGCCGGCATGAACGAATTCCTTATCAAGCCCATCAGGAATACTGAGCTGATAGAAGTAGTAACAAGGTATTTACAGCGGAAAAAAAAGAACAACACTACCCAATAAACCAACACAAAGCCGTCGCATGAATTTTTGATAGGGTTGAATCTTTTTCTTAGTATCAAAATTTCGACTTTTTACGAGCCGGGGGAGGAAAAGCCCTCCCCCGGCTTGAAAAATTATTTTGGTCTGTACCAGCCCCCTTATCGTGGATGAAAAACAGATATATTCCTGAATTATCGATCTCTTGCCTTTGCGCATCCGGCATACAGGGAAAACGCTCAAGGATTCAGGGTAGCTTCACTCCGGGGGATGATCGTTGCCAATCATGAAAGCTTACGTACCCATCATCAATTAGAAAATCAATCATCAGTATGATACTTGAAAGAAAGCCTTACAACCGCCCTGAACAAAACGACCTTCCCCCCCTCGATCTTGACATCAAGTTCTTTGACCTCTGCCACCCTGGTATCACGAAGAGACTTTGATGCAGTTTCAACAGCAGTCTTTACCGCATCTTCCCAGGATGTTTTACTCGTTCCCACCATCTCGATAAACTTGTAAACACTGTCACTCATAATATCCCCTCCTTGTTGAAAAAAGTTATTAATCACAGGGCAAAAAGCCCCAGCCAGATAAATCACTAACAGCCGGAATTAACCAACAAACAGGCAATCAACGAATTGCGATTAAAAGATAAAAGGGACCTTTGGGGTTACACTATCCAAGATAAGAACCAATCACAGAAAACTCTGAGCCAGGGAAGATCAACATTATGTAATAATATATTTCGTAGTCGGGCCTAACCATCAAAAAGCAAAAAACGTATAAACTGCGTTCAGAATACATTACATTGTTTAATATGTCCATATATTTTTAACGCTGATTTGCAGCAAACAGCCTGATGATTAATCACCAGAGCCTCAAACCTTTTCCCCCATGCCGGACACGCGGGAAAACACCCATCATGGGTTTCCGGGGTTAATCGCGCTTAAACAGGGCCAGGCAGTGGGAATACGGACATTTGATTCGCCCCCTATGCCCTTCTCTTTTCAAGCAATGCCACGGCTTCTATATGATATGTATGAGGGAACTGATCAACGGGCTGAACCTCGCATAAATGATAATTATCAATCAATCCTGCTATGTCACGGGCCATTGTTGAAGGGTTGCACGAAACATATACGATGCGCGAAGCTGAAAGATCTGCCACGGCTTTAACAACGTCAGGATGCATTCCTGAACGGGGCGGGTCGATAACAAGAAGATCCGGGACGATATTTCTTGATTGTATCCAGGTACGAATATCGGCGGCTTCAAAACAGCAGTTATAAATCCCGTTTACTGTACAATTTTTTTCAGCATCAGCAACCGCACTCTTTGAAATTTCCACTCCAAATATTTTTTCTGCGTTTCTGGCAAGCCATATTGAAATAGTGCCAGTGCCGCAATAGAGGTCAAAGACAACTTCTTTACCAGAAAGACTTGCATATCTTTTTACGGTTTCATAAAGAATTTCAGCTGCACATGTATTGGTCTGAAAAAAAGAATTCGGTGAGACCTCGAAGATAAAACTACCAAGGCGTTCTTTTATCACACCGGGACCATGGAGAATATTTTCATAATCACCCACAGCAACGGCGGCCTTGCCTGCAGTAATACTATTAACAATGGAGCCGATGCACGGATGAACCGATAAAAGGTATTCAGCCATCTCGCGAAGATGGCTGGATTCTTCGGTTTTTGTCACGATATTAACCATCAATTCACCGGTCAACCGGCTATTTCGCAAAACTACAAAACGCCAAAAACCTTCATGGGTTCTTAGATTATAGGCAGGAAACCCGGAATTTTTCATCCATTTCCTTGTTGATTGAAGGATTCGGTTTCCAGGCTCGGGTTGTAACAGGCAAGCTTCAATATCTAGAACCTTGTCAAAAGTCCCGGGCACATGAAGACCGACGGCAAACTCCTTTGAAATCCCAGGGACCCCCAGTTCAGAGGGCAATAGCCACCTTCTGGCGGCACAGGAAAATTCCATCTTGTTTCTGTAAGCAAAAACAGAAGAAGCCGGAATAACCTCGTGAACAACCGGTTTTGTAATTCCTCCTATACGCTCCAGTGTCTCAATCACATGAAGCCTCTTATATTTCAACTGAGCTTCATAGGACAAGAACTGCCATTTGCATCCTCCGCAATAACCCGCATAGGGACATGGTGGATCGATCCTGTCATCAGATGGCCTGAGAACCGTATGTGTAACAGCTTCGGCATACTGCTTCTTTCTTCTGATAATTCTTGCTTCAACAATGTCGCCAGGCACAGCTCCATCTACAAAAACGGTATATCCGTCTATTTTTGCAATTCCTCTTCCCCCAAAAGAAGTCCTATCAATTTCAAGTTTGACTATCCTGCCTTTTTTCATATGTCCAGTTCACATTGTTTAATAGTTGTATTGAAGATACAGTCCGTTACAACAACAGGAGCAACAACCTTTCCAAAACAGCTTCTAACTGATGAAAGCCCATGGGATACGAGCCTGTGTCTAAATAATAATTCCCCTTGCTTGCTTATGGCCACGTAAAAATTCCGGCAGTGATCTTGCGGTTTGCCGTCAAGTAGCTCAATTCCTTCAGTGCACCACCCTCTTTCCAAGCTGGCAATGCCTTGCATGGCTTTGCTGGTATGATTGTACATTGAACGTTAATGATCAGCGCCAATCATGAAACTCACGAGATCATCATTTAGTGTTTTTTCATAATTTCTGGTTGAACCAACCCCATATTATAGGGTAGCTTTCAAGTCAAACTGAACCGACGAATATGAAAGGGGGCGCGACATGATAAAAAAGCTGATTACTTTTGAATCAGACGGGCTCGAATTGACAGGAACTCTCCATCTTCCGGGACTCTTGAATCCTCCGGTTGTTATCGGATCTCACGGCATGCTAAGCAGCTCGGAATCACCGAAACAATTGTTGCTGGCGAAGAATCTCATAAAACAAGGAATCGCATATTTCAGGTTCGACCACAGAGGATGCGGCAAGAGCGAAGGAAACTTCAGGAAATTAACCACGTTCAATGGCCGGGTCAATGATATGCTTGCTGCAATCGACCGAATTATGAATCATGCAAGAATCGGGGGGCCGCTTGCCCTTTTTGGAAGCAGCATGGGTGGGGCCGTAGTTCTTGCGTGCGCGGCTATGAGGCCGGTAAAAGCAGTCGTTACGCTCGCGGCTCCTGTTCGTTTTACCGATATACAACTCAATAACGCCCACTTGGAAGATCCCAGGACCAGGGGAATGACGGCGGATCAGCTTGATTTCGATATTTCCGATAAGTTAAACGCGGTTTCAAATATAATGGTATTTCATGGCACCAAGGACAATATAGTACCTTTCTCATGTGCTAAAGAGATAATCGAAAAAACTCGTGAACCCAAACGGCTTGTCCCTCTTGAAGGAGGAGATCATCCCCTTTCCATACCAGATCACCAGAAATTATTCTTGAAAAAAAGCATTGGATGGTTTGTGCGATGGCTTGTACCTGATTCATCTCCTATGATTTGATTTAATCAAAAATTATAGGCAACTCTGCAGGACATCATAACTGCATATAAAAATTATTGGGAAATATAATGGTCCGTTGGGATTAAAGAAAAAAAATAGTCATATTGGCCAGAAATAGTCAACCAATCATACCGTGTGATGAATGTGGTGAAAGACCCGCGGTAAAAATATGCACAGAATGCCAATGGGATGGTGGTGGTTGGCTATGTGAGCAGTGCGCTAAAAAACATATTTGCGATGGAACTAGATTTTTGCCGGTATGTAATTCACCCCGTGCGGGAATTTGTGGATATGATGGAGAAGGCAGTGAAATTTCGACAGATAAAGCTCTCACTAACTTTTTGAAACAATTGAAAAAGGCCCCGCACACATCATAAATCTTCCCTTTGCCAATAGACAATAAAATAGTGTCGGGATAATAAACGATTTTTCCCCGTTTAAGAGTTTAACAGGTATACCATACATAAATGAATTCAGATGATTCCACCACCCCCGGCCGGAGCCAAACCGCTATCGGCCGGATGATGGACTTTTTACGAGTCCATCAATTATGTTTTTATTTGTTTGCCGCTGTGTTAATCAATGCTTCAGGTTGCCTTGCTTGACGCATTTGAAATCATGATGATAATGCCAGGCAGCTAATAAAGAATCGACCGGGCGGAGACGAGCCTTTCAAGAGCCCGCTGGAGCCCTGGTAGATTTTTTTCCGGTAATCCAAAGTGGCAAGATCGTTTATGCCTTTACCTTTACCGTGAA
>CAYVIE010000140.1:0-8191 GCA_964451355.1 uncultured Desulfobacteraceae bacterium | reverse complement strand
CGTTCAATCAGCCAAGTGTTGTTATACGTTTCTTTGAATTCAAGGAGGGCTTGGCATAATTCTTCAATGATCTCAAAGGATTTTACCCAGAGAAGATTCTCCTTGAGCATCTGGATGAACCTTTAGGCACAACCATTTCCCTTCGGTTTCCGGACAAAGGCCGGAGAACTCTCTATGGCCAGAAATCTGATTCTTCGAAATTTCAGAAAGGAACTCTTATGATACTGGCACGTTACGTTTTGTTGTCTGTAGTGATTATAGTTGTGTGTTTTTGTATTCTTTTTCACGAAACTTTATCCGGATTATGGGAGCTTAAATATGGGACTTGGGAGGCAGATACTTATTTCATTATTGAGAGCTACATTTGCTTTAAAAGGTGTGGAGCTAAGGCCGTGTTATGAAAATTCTTACTTTTGGGCGACAAGACGGCGATTAAAACAATATCAAAAAATATACTGTTTTCAGCATGGAAAATTTTACTCTTGGTTTGGCATTGGTACGGCAGCGAATTTGGGCTATGTAGTTACAGAAAAACGTGCCTGAAAAGAAGTTATTGTGGAGATAGTCAGGCATGTTGAGATTGATTCTCTTTAGTCTACCTTTATCCCCAAGTTTAATACCTTTTAAAGCGGCCATTAACACCTTGTAAATTTTGCTTGACGGAAATACCGCCACAATGTATTAGTTTCAAAAACATGTCAGGAAAGTCCTTTGGAAAAGCAGGCAAGGTGATTGTATGGTCTGGAAGCAAAAATTTTTCGTACTTCTGGTTTTGTGCGCATGTTATATCCTTGCTGGATTTGCCGGGAAGGTGATTATTCTGTGTGTCAATCCCGGGCAGCATGTGATATTCGAATCTGTTGCTTTTGCTCACTGCGCCCAGTCTTATGAGATGAGCAAGGTTTGTACCGATATTCCGGCTAGTGATGTCCTTACCGCCAATGACCTGCCGAACCAGCCAAAGCTCACAGCTACCCAACCGGTTACTGCCATCATTAAACATGATGACCAGATGACTCCCTGCCAGGGGGGTATTTATCCTGGTCCTTACCCTCATGCCATCGGAAATATTCCCATCTCTGTTCCTTTCACTGTATTGCTGATCTGATTTTTTATTCATCCATTTAGCAAATCACCTGAATTCATATCCTGTTCTGCGTGCCGGCACGCCGGCGGCGTAGGTTTTGTCTGATGTTTCCCTTGTTGAGAAGCAGCTTTGGACAAGCTTCTCAAAAGAGTTCTGTCATGACAGACCGCAAGTCCTGTGTGAAACCACGCCCGTAATTCAGCGCTGGCCGTTATGTCTTTTTCCCGGTCAAACCGAATCGAATACTCGCCTTGGGACGGGAAAACAGGTGATTCCATGGCGCTTCATAGTAGTGGGTTTCCATTCAATGTTATGGAGGTGTTAATGCATAGATTTTTTCTGATATTGCCGTTGTTGGTGTATGCGATGTTGTTGATATTGCCGGTCAAACCGGCAGCAGCTGCCGCTGCAAGTATGCCCTCGGGTAAATGTGGGCTTAAGGAAAGCCGCTCCCTGAATGTTAGAGGAGTAAAGTCGCCGGCAGACAGTTTGGATCCCGGCCGGCCGTTGAGTCTTGAGCAGGCTATCGCCCTGGCCTTGGCGAGGAATCCGGCTGTCAGGGCGGCATCAGAGCAGATACTTGCTCAAGAAGCCAGGATATCGCAGGAAGGGATCTATCCCAACCCGGAGTTGGGCCTGGATCTGGAAAATTTTGGCGGCCCTCGTGATTTTGCCGGAATCAGTGGAATGGAGACCACTGTTATGGTCTCACAGCCCATCGTGATTGCGGGCAAGATCCGGAAGCGGGTGCGTGTTGCTGCTCTTGACCGGGACATCGCCAGATGGGAGCGCGAGCGGATGCGCCTGGATGTGACAGCGCAAGTCAAGAAGGCGTTTACAGAAGTGATTATCGCTCAGAAACGGGTTGCCCTGAAGGCGGAGATGGTTACCATTGCAAAACGCTTCCTTTCTGCCATCCGCAGGCGGATTGAGGCCGGAAAGACATCTCCCGTCGAGGCTGCGCGTGCCCAGGTGGAATTGTCCGCCCGAAGATTGGAGCTGGAGCGCGCCCGCGGCCAGCTCAGGGCCGCACGCAAGCGGCTCGCCGCCACCTGGGGCGGTAAAAACGATCATTTCACTGTAGTTGCCGGCCGCTTTGAAGAGCTAACAGAAGTTCCATCGCTGGAGTCGCTTTTGCCATACATTCCAGATAATCCGGATCTGGCCCGTTTGAATACCAGCATTACGCGATGCAGGGCGGCAGTCGATCTTGAAGATGCCCGCCGTTTTCCTGACCCTGTGGTTTCGCTAGGATACAGGCGGATGAATGATACTGATGCCGGCACTTTTTTGGCTGCAGTATCTGTACCTTTGCCGTTTTTCGATCGTAACCAGGGAGCCCGCAGCGAAGCCCGGCACCTCCTTATTGCAGCCAGGGCGCAGCGCGAAGCCGCCGCCGTGGAGATTACAGCCAGGCTGGCAGGGATACGTGAAGAGCTGGCCAACGCATATATGCGGATCAGTCGTATCCGGGACACTATGATTCCCGGAGCCGAAGAATCATACAAAACCATCCGGGAGGGTTATCTCCAGGGGCGTTTCACGTTTATAGACGTGCTCGACGCCCAGCGAACTCTATTTGCTGTACGTTCCGATTACCTGGAGTCACTCGGTGAATATCACCGGTTCAGGGCGGACCTGGAGCGCCTCATTGCCCGTTCTCTGGAATCAATAGCAATCGCAACCCCATAGGGAGGCATACGAATGATACATAAAAATAATATACTGAAATATCTTACCGCCGTCGTCATGATCCTCTGGCTGGCTGTCTTTGAGGTCCAGACAGTCCAGGCCTCAAGTGAATCCGCAGGCCATTCTGACCATGAAGCCCATGCAGCCCGGGCCGGCCATGACGACGATCTTGTTTTGCTTTCTGAAAGCGAGATCAACGAGTTCGGCATTGAAATCACGCCAGCCGGTCCCGGCAACATTGAATTGCATCTCGACCTGATGGGTGAGATAGCGCTGGACCCTGCCCGCTTCGCCCACATCACCCCCAGGTTTGCAGGCATTGTTCAGGAGGTACGCAAAACCGTTGGAGACCCGGTGCAAAAGGGCGATGTGCTGGCAATCATAGAAAGCAATGAAAGTCTTGTCCCGTTCGCTGTCAAGTCCCTGATCAGTGGAACAGTGATCTCCATGCACCTGACCCAGGGGGAGGTGATCGGCGACAATGATCATGCCTTCGAGGTAGCGGATCTCTCCGTGGTTTGGGCCAACCTGAGTATCTACCAGAAGGATCTGACAAAGGTTAAAAATGGCCAGAAAGCGATTATCACGGCCGGTCCCGGCCGCATGGAGGCCACCGGCGTCATCTCTTATGTAAGCCCGGTGGTCGATGAAACCACACGCACCGCTACAGCCAGGGTGATCCTTGACAATACCGGCGGACAATGGCGGCCCGGTATGTTTGTTACGGCCCGGGTGATCATCGCAAATGAACCCGCAGACATCGTAGTGCCGAAAACAGCGATCCAGACCTTCGAAGGCCGGACCGTTGTCTTTGTCAGGGATTCAGACGGGTTCCGGCCCAGGGCAGTGGAACTGGGCCGGACAAATAGTGTTTCAGCCGAGATCCGCCACGGCCTGGATCCTGGTACACCTTATGTCTCAAAAGGAGGATTCATTTTGAAAGCAGAACTGCAGAAGGCTGCATTCGGCGGGGGGCACGGTCATTGAGCCCGGAGATCCCAATAATATCCTTTATTATATCGCAATCAGTGATTGCGATTATATCCCATAAAGAGGTCTGGTTATGCGACGAGTAATTCATTTCGTGCTGAAAAACAGGTTGCTTATGTCGGTGCTGGGGGTGCTGGTTCTTGCCGGAGGTTATTTCTCCTACCGGCAGCTCCCCATCGATGCGTTCCCGGACGTATCTCCATGTCTGGTGCAGGTGTTCACCGTCACCGAGGGGCTGGCCCCGGAAGAGATCGAAAAATACGTGACCTTTCCTGTGGAGGTCGCCATGAACGGCCTGCCGAATCTCAAAAAGATCCGGTCCGTCTCCAACTTCGGCCTGTCGGTGGTCAATATTTACTTCCAGGACGGCACCGACATTTATTTTGCCCGGCAGCTGGTCAATGAGCGGCTCCAGGAGGCCCGCGAGCAGATCCCGGAAGGTTTCGGCGAGCCCGAGATGGGGCCGATCTCCACCGGCATGGGCCTGATTCTTTTTTATTACTTAGACGATACCACCGGCAGGTATTCCCTGACCGAACTGCGAACCATCCAGGACTGGCTGATCAAGTACCAGCTGCAAACCGTTGCCGGGGTCACCGAGGTGCTGGGGATCGGCGGCTGGGAAAAGCAATACCAGGTTGTTCTCAATCCCAGGGCTTTATTGCGATACCACGTCTCCATTGATGAGATTATAGAAAAACTCAAGGATAACAACCTGAACGTTGGGGCCCAGTTCATCGAGAAGAACGCCGAGGAATTCATAGTCAGGTCCGTTGGACTGGCATCGGGTATCGAGGACCTGGCAAACATAGTGATCAAGGCTGATGACGGTGTTCCCGTCTACCTGGACCAGCTGGCCGACATCCGCATCGGCGGGGCCATCCGCCGCGGCGTGCAGACCAAGGACGGCATCAAGGAAGTGGTCTCCGGGATGGTGGTCAAGCTCTACGGCACCAACTCCTCCACGGTGATCGGCCGGGTGGAGAAAAAGCTCGCGGAAATCAACGCAATCCTCCCGGACGGTGTGAGAATCGTCCCGTACTACGAACAGAAGACACTGGTGACGGCGGCGGTGCGCACGGTAACCACGGCTCTTTTTCAGGGAGTTATTCTGGTGGCCCTGGTGCTCCTTGTTTTCATGGGATCGCTCCGGCCGAGTCTGGTGGTTGCGATTTCCCTGCCGTTTTCCATCCTGTTCGCCATGATCGGCATGCGGATTTTCGGTATTTCGGTCAACCTGATGTCTTTCGGCGGCCTGGCCATCGCCATCGGCATGATGGTGGACGCCACCATCGTTATGGTGGAGAACGTGGACCGTATGCTGCGTGAGTCATACCCGGACGAGCCACGGATACACGTGGTGGCCCGGGCCTGCCTGGAGGTCGCCAGGCCGATTCTGTTCGCCATCACCATCATCATCGTAGTCTTCCTGCCGCTGTTCACCCTCCGGGGCGTCGAGGGAAAGACTTTCCGGCCTTTGGCCTATACTGTTTCCCTGGCCATGCTGGGGTCGCTGGTCTTTGCGCTCTTTCTGGCTCCCATGCTTGCTGAACGCCTCATGCGCCGTCCCAGGCAGGGCAGGAACAAAACAAAACATGCAGAGAACCTGTTTATCAGGATCCTGCAGAAAGGCTATCGCCCAATGGTCGCCTTTTTCGTCAGGCGCCGGTGGACAGCGGTCTGCCTCTCCCTGATTTTCCTGGCCGCAGGTGCAGCGATCTTCCCGCGCCTTGGCTCGGAATTCACTCCTACACTCCAGGAGGGGACCATCGTTATCCGGTTGACCATGGCTCCGTCCATATCCTTGACTGAAAGCACGCGGCTCACCCAGATCGTGGAGCGTCGTGTCATGAGGATACCGGAGGTCAATAGCGTAGTGACAAGGATAGGCCGCGGCGAGGTGGGTGCCCATACCGATCCTATCAACAGCGCCGAGATGTATGTGTTGTTGAAGGACAAGTCGCAGTGGCGCGAGGCAAGAAACCAGTCTGATATCGAAAATGTCATTCGCAAAGAGATTGAAAATATTCCCGGCATACAAGCTAATCTTACCCAGCCCATACAAATGACTGTGGACGAGCTCCTGGAAGGGGTTCGGGCAGAGCTGGCCGTAAAGCTGTTCGGGGATGACTTGCGGGTACTCAAGGAAAAGGCGGATGAAATCGCAGGGGTGATCGGAAAGGTGCCCGGTGCGGCCGACGTGCAGACCGACCAGGTCACCGGAACCCCTCAGCTGCTGATCCAGGTGAACCGGCACGACATCGCTCGTTACGGCATCAATGTGGCTGACGTGCAAGAGGTGATACGGGCTGCTGTGGGTGGTGAAACCGCCGGTCAGATCTTCGAGGGGGTCAGGCGCTTCGATATTCTGGTCCGCTTCGCCCCGGAGTTCCGCACCACCCCGGAAGCCATCCGTGAAATCCTGGTTAAGGCCCCTAATGGTGTGCATGTTCCCCTGTCCCAGATAGCTGACGTTAAAGAGGTGATCGGACCTCGCCAGATCACCCGGGAAGACAGCCAGCGGTTTATTACCATCCAATGCAATGTGGTGGGCCGGGATATCGGCTCCTTCGTGGAAGAGGCGCAAAAGGCGATCGAGTCGAACGTATCCCTGCCTCCCGGGTATCTTGTCACCTGGGGTGGGCAGTACCGACTGCAGCAGGAGGCCAACAAGCGGCTTGCAATCGTCATTCCCGTGACCCTGCTGATTATTTTCCTGCTATTGTTCTCCAGTTTCAACTCCTTGAAGAATACCTTGCTGATTTTGCTCAACATTCCACTTGCGCTGGTGGGGGGTATCGTGGCCCTCTGGATCGGGGGTGAAAACCTTTCCGTGCCCGCCTTGGTCGGCTTCATCGCCCTGTTCGGGATCGCACTTGAAAACGGCATGGTGCTGGTCACATATCTCAACCAGCTTCTGGAAGACGGTATACCGGTGGATGAGGCGTCCATCCGTGGGGCATTGCTACGGTTGAGGCCGGTCCTTATGACAGCACTGACCACCGCCCTGGGGCTTATCCCTCTGCTTTTATCGGATGGGACCGGCAGTGAAGTGCAGCGGCCCCTGGCCATAGTTGTGATCGGTGGCCTGGTGACTTCCACGGTTTTGACGCTTCTTGTCATACCAGCCATTTACAAGTGGTTTGCCGCAAATGGGGGCACTCCCACGGCGTCCAATACAACCCCATCGATACAGGAAGGAGGAACAGGATGAAAGAGATCAAGGCTTATATCAAGCCGCGCAAGTTGTCCAAGGTTACCCTGGCGTTGCACAAGGTGGCGGGGCTTACAGGGATGAGTGTGGTCGATGTCCGAGGCTTTGGCCGCGGACGGGCGAAAAACGCGCAGCACAGCATTGTGGAAGACCTCGTGGATTACGTGCCGCATGTAAAAATCGAGATCGTATGCACCGATGAAATGGTGGAGGAGGTGGTTTCCGTGATAGAGCGGGCCGCTCACACCGGGCTGCGGGGCGATGGGAAAATCTATATTTCCACCGTGGATGACGCCGTGCGTATTCAGACAGGTGAACGTGGTGAGACAGCTGTTTAAGTATGTGGCGTGAGTATCACGCAAAGACCCGAGGGTCTGGATGGAAAACGGCCTTGTCCTTGTTGATAAGAAGGATGCTTGTTCAAGGCCATGACAAAGAATCATCAATATCAAGATGAAAGGAAAAAGATTATGAAAAGAAAGAGTGTTATCTCCAGGGCGTTTATAGTGATTTTGTATCTTTGTACAGTGACCTTTGTGACTTTTCCTGCGAACACTAACGCTCAACAGACTTATCCGATCCGGGTTGATGATCCAGAGGGCCTCAGGATCATTTCGGCCCGGGCCGTTGTATCCGGCAACGAGTTGATTGTCAGTGGAAAAATACGGAGATCCGCACTTTATACCGGTACGGTTCCGCCGGTCATTATGGTGAGTATTGTCGATGCCAGCGGAAAGATAATCAGCTCGAAAAAAATTTCTTATTCTCCCGGCAGGTTAAGTCCCAGGCGGCATGCGGAAGCGAGGTTTGCTGCCGGCTTTTCCGTAATTCCCGGATCAGGGGCGGTTGTTTATATCAGCGGACCTCGATGAAAGGCTTTACTCCATAAGAGTGAGCACCAGAATTGATGGACTCGTAAACTTTCATTATTAGCGGCAATCACCCCCGGGCATGAAAACAAGGCTGTTTTTCATCCCGACCCTGGGTGTTTTCACGGTAAAGTCCATTAAAATAAAAAATGCGTGCCGCGGCTTCGTAAATTTTCATGATTGGCTGATATCACGAACAGGTTACGGAGCCGTCAGGTATAAATGCGGGTGATTAACTCTTTGTCGGGTTTGTTCAGGAATGGCAGGTGGTGGTCCCAACGGGAATCGAACCCGTGTTTCCGGCGTGAGAGGCCGGCGTCCTAGGCCGCTAGACGATGG
>CAYVIE010000139.1:0-8202 GCA_964451355.1 uncultured Desulfobacteraceae bacterium | reverse complement strand
ATGATGGACTCGTAAAAAGTCCATCATCCGGCCGAGGGCGGTTTAGCCCCGGCCGGGGAGAATTACAGCCATGTTTTCATGAGCTGGGCTGATTGCTGCTAATCATGAAATTTTACGAAGCCGCCGAGCAGTTGCACCAGCTTTAGTCTTTCGTATCAGGGGCCTCACACCGAATCAAAAGGGTTGTAGGATCAAGGTAACAATTGTCCATGATCTGCCTGCTCCCCTGCACAGTTTCAATTATAGAAAGTGAAATCCTTTCCTTGCCTGGGGTCAGGAAAAATACATGATCAGGAACCACCTGCTCTGATTCTGGCTCCACGATAAAGTCAGGTATTTCCCCAATCGATTCTGCCGGTATCCTGACAGACAACCAGCATGAAATTCCATGCATGGATGTAAAATCACGAAAACGGGATAAATCTTTGGGATCAACCTGTTCATTTATTCCGTCAATTATGAGATACTCCGGAAGGAATATTTTCTGGGAAACCAGTTCTTCAATACGCTTCTGCACAAGAAGCAGGCTGAATGACTCCGAATCAAATGACATTATAAAACGGGAGGAAAGGGCGTTTTCCCAAAAACGTTTTGTCAGTATGATATCATCTTGATCCTCGGTAAAGCGCCTGTAAACTTCCCTGTACCATAGATCCACCTTGTCAACGGAATCGCCCGTACTTATGTGGATGACCGCTTTTCCTTCAAGCATGGCACCCAGTCCGATCTGGACAAGAAAGGCTGTTTTTCCGACACCTGCGCGCGCCATTACCGCTGCAAAGCCTCCCTTGGCATTTCTCGTCTTGCATACCGCCCTGATCAGGTTGGATGGATCCTTGAGTATTAATTGCTTTTTCAATAGATTGAATTTATTTTCCATAAGTATTCCATTAAGTTTTAGGTTATAACATCTTTACATATAAGATTATCAGGACAAATCTATATTGTATTGATTGTCAGAAACAGTTTTTTCCCAGAAACCACAATCATCATGTACCGGTTTTATCAGCTTTCTTGACCTCATCGGCAATTTTTTCGGCAATGGAGGCCGGCACCTCCTTGTATGAGGAAAACTCCATGGTGAACTGTGCCTGGCCCCGTGTTTGTGAACGTAATACAGTGGCATAACCGAACATCTCTGAGAGGGGGACCTGTGCTTCTATTATGGTCCTGTTGCCCTCATCATTGACACCCAAAATGACGCCGCGCCTCTGGTTTAACGTTCCCATCACGTTACCCTGATATTCAGATGGAGTCTCCACCTCGACTTTCATGACAGGTTCAAGCAATACTGGCAAAGCCTTGAGGTATGCCTGGCGAAAAGCACCGCGAGCCGCAGCGGCAAATGCCATATCAGAAGAATCCACGCTGTGGGATGCTCCATCCAAAAGGACTATCCTTATCCCTCGTATCGGGTACTTGAGCCAGGGACTTCTGGCCATGGATTCCCTGAATCCCTTTTCACAAGCTGCTATATACTGTGTGGGTATTGCACCACCAGTAACCCGATTTTCAAATTCAAATTCCTCATCGCCTATCGGCTCAATATATCCAGCCACCCGGCCGAATTGTCCGGCACCGCCTGTCTGTTTTTTATGGGTGTAATCAAATGTGGATTTCCTTGTGATGGTTTCCCTGTATGAAACCTGGGGAGCACCGGCACTGAGGGTAATGCCGTATTCCCGGCGCATCCTTTCCAGATAAATCTCCAGATGAAGTTCTCCCATCCCTGAAATAATGGTTTCTTCTGTTTCCGGGTCAAAGTGGGTTCTGAAGGTGGGATCTTCTTTGCTGAACCTGTTTAACGCACGTGAAAGTTTCTTTTGTGACTCATTGCCCTCGGGTTTTATGGCCATTGAAATTACAGGTTCCGGGATATACATCGACGAAAGGGAGATCCTGTTTCCGAGTGTTGAAAATGTATCCCCAGAGGCGCAATCGATTCCGAAAAAAGCCCCGATATATCCGGGTGGCAAAAAGGGTACATCTTCCATTTTATCCGCATGCATTCTTACGATCCTGCCGATCTTCACCCGTTTACCAGTACGTGTGTTCTCTATGGTGTCACCCCTGTTAAGTGATCCTTGGTACAGCCGGATATATGTCAGCTGACCGTAAGGTCCGTCTTCCAGCTTGAAGGCAAGAGCAACCGGGGGGAGGCCGGCTTCAGGCCTTAAGGTTATTTCCGCATCATTTTTATTAAGGTCAAAAGCGCATACATCAATGTCCGCTGGAGAGGGAAGCAGCCGGCAAACCGCATCCAGTAAGGGTTGAACCCCTTTGTTCTTGTAAGCGGAACCTAAAAAAACCGGGGTAATCTTCCGCATGCGCGTACCGATGCGCAAGGCGTCATAAACCATGTTCGGATCTATCTTGCGATCCTCTATGACAGCCTCCATCAGTTCGTCTGAAAAGTCGGATGCCGCATCCATCAGGATTTCACGATATGCCTCAGCCTCATCCATGAACTGGGGCGCAATGGGTTCATACCTTACGGTTTCACCATTTTCCCCGTCAAAGTATATAGCCTGCATGGATACAAGATCGATTATCCCTTCAAAGTCATGACCGAGTCCTATGGGCAGTTGCATAAGAACAGCGTTATGACCGAGTTTTTCTTTCATTTGTGAAACGACTCGTTGCGGATCTGCGCCGGTTCTGTCGCATTTGTTTATAAAAGCAATACATGGGACATTGTACCGCTTCATCTGCAGATCTACGGTTATGGACTGGGACTGAACCCCTCCTACCGCGCAAAGCACAAGTATGGCTCCATCCAGCACGCGCAAGGCCCGCTCCACCTCTATGGTGAAATCTACATGACCCGGTGTGTCAATGATATTGATTTCATGATTATTCCACAGGCAATAGGTGGCTGCCGAAGCGATGGTGATGCCGCGTTCCTTTTCCAACTCCATGGAATCCATGAAAGCGCCGCCTCCATCCTTGCCACGCACTTCCTGAATTCTATGAATTCTGTTTGTATAATACAGGATGCGCTCTGTAAGAGTTGTTTTACCTGAATCGATATGCGCGCTGATGCCGATATTTCGAACAAATCTGATGTCTGTTTTCATTTAACATACTCCAAAATATTTTTTTCTGATCTACTGTTTATTTCCTTGGATTAAAGTAATGGCTTTTAAGGTTCCCGGTAAAACGGGACTGCCTTTTCCCGCATCAATATACTTGTCTTGAACCCGCAAGCTTTTTCCCGAATACCAGATACACAAAGGCGGCCGGTTTATAAGTGACTTATCAGGCCCGGTTGCCGGCAAAGCGAAATGGCGTGCGGGAAAACATCATAAAGGTATGCCGATATTCCAAGTGGAAAAGGACTGCCCGAATTTGCTTCACAACACCTTGTTAATAAGATTGTTCATCAAAATTACCATTTCCCGTTACGGACTCAGGTTTACGTTTTTAATCACATTAAACCCGGTATTTTTTTGTTGCATCCCCATCTACCCGGCAGAAGTTGCGAATAAAATTTCACAAAACAGCCGTTTTAAAAAAACAATAACAATGAAGCAGCTGATAAATGATTTGCTACATTGGTGAACCGGAAAAAATTCTAGACGTTTCTCATATCAAACCACATTAGTCAAGCTATTTTTATTTTTTGTTCCACGAAATTCTGGCAGAATGAAAGAATAAACTTGGTGAAGAAATTTTAACAGGCAGGCAGAGAAACAAAAAAGTTTTTATAGGCATCACGTTCCAATGCTCAGTTTAGTTGAGATTACCTGATGAAGTGGAGTTATGCCCCTATTACACAAGTAATGGATAATAGAAGGGAGATCCCGGACAGCGGCTATATTTATTTTCATACCAAGGAATGAGGGGTCATGATCAATAGCAGCATTGGGGCGGATCCTGGATTGGAACAGGTTCAGGAGGGATTTGTCCTTCCTTGCAGCACGGCCCGTAAGTCGGACCGGACCATACAGCTATGCATCCCTTTATTATAACTGCACGGCCATTATAAACATATCCCTGGTCTATGTCTTCTTCTCCGGTAGTGACGGACTTGTGGAATTTTTCATAAATCCTGCGTTCGTGGTTGTGGTGGGACCATGTAACCGCATCGACTTCCTGACCGTGAATGGGTTCCCGTATATGGACACTCGAGTATAATACTTGTGGCGGAAATTTTTTGTCTGTGTAGTCAGTAAAGGAAATATCGTGCCTGCTAAGGTATCTTTTTGAGCTAAGTGGGCAAAATATGCAGTTGTATCTGTTGCCTATCATTACAAGATCGGATGTAAGAACGATGTGGTCAACAATGGAAAAAGGATATGCATCGTCATATTCTTGCGATAATATAACACGGGCTGAATTGTAAAATTCTTCTGCCTGTTCGTCATCTATGTACTGGTCTGTTTTGTCTGTGGCAGATGTTACCGTTGCCTGTCGCATGTGGAAAAGCTGTTCCTGGAATTCGGAAAGCTTTATCATGCCAGCAGAGGCGCGCGTAAGTTGCACGGACAAACACAAGTATATGATGATGCTGATAAAGGATAAAAAACGAAAAATAATCTGGAGATAACCCACGAATACCACCCCTTAGTCTGAATGGATGTTTTGAAATGTGTATATATATTAAATAAACAATGTTTTTAATGTCAATATGTATTTCGCAGTTTATTGAAATTAATGAGGGGATTTGCAAAAAATGTGGGTTTTTGTCCGTATGAATCCAAGCGCTAAAAAAGGGCCTCTACAAATGCATCCGGATCAAATGGCTGCAGATCGTCTATACCTTCGCCTACTCCAATATATTTTATGGGCAATTCAAGCTCCTTTGCGATGCCTATTACAATCCCTCCCTTGGCTGTACCATCGAGCTTGGTCAATATGATGCCTGAAATCCCTATGCTTTCGTGAAATAGCTTTGCCTGGGCCAGGGCATTCTGGCCCGTGGTGGCGTCAAGCACGAGAAGTGTTTCATGGGGCGCGCCCGGCAGTTTTTTCCCAATGCTCTTTTTTATTTTTTTAAGTTCTTCCATCAGGTTGACTCTGGTGTGCAGTCTTCCGGCCGTATCTATGATAACCACATCAATATCTCTGGAAAGTGCGGCAGATACACTGTCAAATGCAACAGCAGCAGGATCGGCCTTGTCTCTATGCTTGACAATCTGTGCGTTTGCCCGGTCCGCCCATACGGCCAGTTGCTCGCATGCAGCCGCCCTGAAAGTATCAGCTGCCCCGAGCAGCACTTTCTTTCCTTGATGGTTGTACATAGAGGCTAACTTGCCGATGGTGGTCGTCTTTCCGACACCGTTTACCCCCACAACCATAATAACGTGAGGCTTGCTCATCCCGACTTCAGAATCGGGAATATCAAGAAATGTACGAATTTCATTTTTCAGGAAATCACGCAGGCTCTCCTGGGAATCGATTGATGCCGAGTTTTTCTCAATACGCTCTGTCAGCGCAATGGTAGTTTCTATTCCAATATCAGCCGATATCAATGCCTCCTCGATAGACTCCAGTATTTCGGCATCAATGGATTTCCCGGATGTTACGAGGTTTTCAAGCCTGCCGGCGATCGATGCTCTTGTCTTGGAAAGGCCTATCCGAAGCTTTTCCATGACAGAAAGGGGTTTTTGCGCTGGCTGCTCTTTCTTCTTCCTTGCTGGAGGGGCGGCCGCTATTTCGTGAATTTTTTCGACTGGTTGAGTCAGATCTTCTTCCGGAGGCTCTGGCCCTGGCAGATGATCCGCTGTTTGTTGTTCGTGCGTTTCTTTTTTTGGGGGTTGCGGAGTCACAATGGTTTCAGATTCCAGGACCGATTCATCTTTTGCCTCCACGCCTGGTTGACTTTCAGGTTCAACAGGGAGCTTGCCTTTCTTGTTTTTTTTCTCCTTTGTGGTTAATTCAATGGCCGATCGCTTGCGCCGGTAAGCCCGAACAAAAAGCCAAAGCAGTAGTATGGCGGTAATTCCGTAAAGCGCTTCCGGGTGCATATTGCATGAAATAAATAAAACCTTTGAATATGCGCTTAATTTCGCGAAGCAGTCAATTGCATGATTATAGATTGTTTGAAGCATATCTGTCTTCCCCTGATATGGCTGGATCCGGTTCTGGTTTTTCGGCCAGGTCAGCGGCCTGACCCATATCCACAGATACTATCCTTGATGTTCCGTTTTTCGCCATGGTCACGCCAAAGAGCCTGTCTGCGTATTCCATGGTGCGGCGGTTGTGTGTTATCATGATTATCTGAGTCCTGCGACCAATGTATTCAAGCAGATCACAAAACCTCTGCACATTCGCTTCGTCTAGGGGGGCGTCGATCTCATCCAGCAGGCAAAATGAAGACCGGTTATGCAAAAACAATGCAAAAACAAATGATATCGCCGACATAGCCTTCTCGCCCCCGGAAAGAAGGCTTAACCTCGATACCTTTTTCCCGGGCGGTTGAATCATGAGCTCGACTCCGGTCTCATGCAAATCATCGGGACGGGTCAGCTCAAGACGCGCCGATCCTCCCGCAAACAGGCGGAAAAAAAGCTCCATGAATCGTTTGTTTACCGCGTTGAATGTTTCTAAAAAGAGCTCTCTTGTTATCCTGTTGATCTTATTTATTACGTTTTTAAGATCCTGCAAGGCTCCCAGCAAATCGTCACGCTGCTTTGTCAGGAAATCGTATCTTTCTTTTTCCTGTTCATATTCTTTTATAGCGGCAAGATTAATGTCTCCCATCCTCTCTATGAATTTTCTGAGATCAGCGCGTTCCTTTTCGACGGCATCAATGGAGAACGAAGGAGATAGAACCACTTTGGAGTAACGCTCGACCGCAAATGATATTATTTCATCGTAGGATTCAAGGTATCGTTGGATTATGTGCTGGCGATTGATCTCAAGCCCTGACAGCTCCATCTCCAGCCTGTGTATCTTTTCTTTTGCAGCCTCGGCAGAAGCCTTGCATTTCGTCATTTTTGCGCCTGTTTCCTCAAGGCGTTCGTTTACCTGCGCGAATTCAGATTCTTCCCGGCGAAGCAAAACCGAAAGATCCCTCTCCTTTTTTTTAAGAGATGCAAGTTCGTCGCGCATTTTTTCGATGGAATGCTTTATCCTTTCTGTCCGGGCCTGCTTGATTTTGATGTCTTTGGCGGTCGATTCCACTTGAGAGGCTGCTTCAGCCAGGAATTCCTGCAGACGCCCAGATGTCTTCTTCAGATGATCGAGCCGCGTCTCTATTCTTGCCAGGCGCATTTTTTCATCCGTGTGGACTTCGTCTGCAGACCTTATCTCAGAGGTTATTTTTTCAATTTCAGCGGTCATAGATTCAATCTTTTTTTCCAGCCCCGTGATTTCTCCCTGTATTTCTGCAAGTATCTCCTTATGACGTGTGATTTCTGTTTCAATGTCGGCGATTTCGCCTGACAAGCGTTTCTTTTCAAGCTCCGTGATCTCATAAAGCCGTTTTTGTTGTTTCTGTTTTTCAAAAAGCCTTACCTGGATCTTTTCCGTCTCAACGATCGCCTTGTTATTATTGTTTATTGCTGAAATCACCTCGGCAAGAAGATTCTCTTTGTTGTGCAGTTCTTTTTCAATCTTGTGTTTGAGATCATCTGCCCGAAGGATTTCTGTTTCAAGTTCTGAGATAGAGTCTTTGAGCTTCTTAATTTCACGTCTGTTTTCATACAGACCTGACAACTTGTCTGTGCTGCCTCCGCAAAGCAGACTGGATCCGCGTACAAGATCACCGGATTTTGTGACAATCACACATCCAGGGCCGATATCCGCGGAAGCCTTGATCGCTGAATTGATGTCATCAGCAACTGAAATGTTTCCAATAAGTTGGTATGCGATCTGTTCGAACCCAGGGCGTATATTTACGTGGGCGGCAAGGGGTACAATGCCGGGATAAGCAGTATCTGCGCCAGATTCAATTGTGATGGATTCAATAGCGTCAAAGGGGATAAAACCACATCTGCCAGCTGACTTCTGTTTTAAAAAATCGATACATTCAAGGCAGGTCTTCATGTTGTTTGCAATAATATATTGCATAGCTTCACCCAATGCAGCTTCAAGTGCAATTTCAAATCCAGGCTCTGGTTCAATAATATCGGCAATAACGGCGATTATTCCCTCCTGGTTTTCTGTATTTTTACGGTTGAAGCGATGCCTTGATTTCAATACCGCCTTGACGCCATCCCTGTACCACTCATAGGAAGCTTCCATTTTTTGCAGGAC
>CAYVIE010000138.1:0-8517 GCA_964451355.1 uncultured Desulfobacteraceae bacterium | reverse complement strand
TGAAAAAATGATCCAACCCTGTTGAAAATACCTGCTACGGCTTTGTAAAAAGCTCCGTATGCAAGGCGTCGCGAGCCGGAAAAGGCGAGGCGTACTAAAAGTACGTTGAGCCGCTTTCCGGCGAAGCGCAACGCAGCAGACGGACTTTTTACGGAGCCGTCATTCATGAGAGCTTCGTACCCTTCATAATCACACCATCAATCAGTGGTGTCCATGAAAACACCGCCATTTTTCCTTCCGTCTCCGGGGATGTCTTACCGCTAAAGTTGAACCAGGAACCGGCTGGGAAGGTGGCGATCAGGGCTTGTTTTTGATTTTTTCCCCGTCTACCTCGATCCATGGAGATTCAGGAAGCACAAAGCAAAGTTCCACCGTTTTGTTCGTATCCTTCAGCAGTTCAGGAAATGTTGCCCGGAGATACGGGAAATCGAACTGTTCCAAGGCAATACGGCAGGCTTCTATGATTTTGCCGGAAAGATCCTGCTCAAATTGGTCATGCGTATTAAAGAAAGATGACAGGGTTTTTTCGTAAAGGCGCTTTATTGCATGTTCAACGCAGCCCTTGGTCATATCCAGTCTCAGCCTTGTGAGATCTGCATTCTGCTTTACTGTCTGGATTCTATCTGAATTTTTCATGTATGAATCTTTATTTTACAAGGTTTGATGAGTTCCTCTTCTTTATTCGGGTATATAAGAAATCCGATTCATCGTTCTGATTCATAACCATTGACAAAAAATATCAATCTTAATTATATAGCAAAGTTTTCCAATTTTGGGAAAAAGTAACAGGACTCTTGCAAAGAGATCGAGGGTTTCTGTGCGCCTGTTCTTGTTTCCGGCATGAGGTTCACCAGCAGGGGCAGGTGGGAATCATGCCGGCTGTCTTTCATTTCACTTTGAGTTGCCACAGTGCTGTTTTATCATAAGGAGAAAAAGAATGTATGTTCCCCGTTACGTCTTTTTTACAAAGGGTGTAGGTGTTGACAAGGCCCGGCTTGCTTCCTTTGAAAATGCTTTGCGTGTTGCGGGAATAGCACATCTTAACCTTGTGCAGGTTTCCTCGATATTTCCGCCCGGATGTAAAATCATTAGCCGGGAACAAGGGATAGCCAAGCTGGAAGCAGGGGAGATCACCCATTGTGTTATGGCAAGGGAGCAGACCCAGGAACCGGGCCGCAGGATAGTGGCGAGTGTCGGTCTTGCAATACCTGAGGGAAACGACAAGTACGGATACCTTTCCGAACATCACGGCTACGGCCAGACCGAACAGGAAGCCGGGGATTTCGCGGAAGATATTGCAGCTACAATGCTTGCCACGACGTTGGGTATAGATTTCGATCCTGATAAGGACTACGATGAACGCCGCGATATTTACAAGATGTCTGGCAAGATCATCGAATCACAACATATCAGCCAGGCTGCGCTCGGTGCTGAAGGCGGGCTCTGGACAACGGTAATCGCGGCCGCGATATTTGTCAGATGAAAAAAAAGGGTATTTTCATACCGTTCGGCGGTGCGGATGTACATGTAGAGGACATCAGGGCTGCATCAGGCATAGTACTTCCTGTAAGCTATGAAGTCGCTCCGTCTTATGGAGCCGGCAGCGCAGACGGTGCTTACCATATGCTCAGGGCTTCATGGGAGCTCGAAAGGATCGACGAGGAGACCCTAAAGGACTGGAGTTCTGCCGGGATCCATACCCTTGAATTCCTTGAACCATCGAAAGATCCAGAAACCGCCATGAAAGAGATCAGGGATGCTGCGATCCCGTTATTCAGCTCAGGCAAGTTTGTCCTTTCCATTGGCGGGGATCACGCGGTAAGCATTGGCCTGATCGAGGCCGCTGCTGCATCTTTCCCTGACATGGGGGTTTGTCAGGTGGATGCTCATTTGGATCTACGTGATTCCTGGAACGGCAGTCGCTACAACCATGCCTGCGTCATGCGTCGTGTGGCCGATGATTTGGGCCTTCCCTTTGTCCAGGTGGGCATCAGAGCGGTTTCCAGGGAGGAGGCGCGTTATCTTGTGTCCAAAGGCATCAAGCCTTTTTTTGCGCACCTTCTGGATGCCGGGGGAGAGTGGATAGAAAAGGTCTTGGACCTCCTGCCAGGCAAGGTCTATCTTACTTTTGATCTGGACGGCCTGGATCCTTCCATCCTTCCCGGGACAGGGACCCCCGAGCCGGGCGGCCTTACATATGCCCAGGCGGTTATGCTTGTAAGAAAGGTCGGGGAATGTAAAAAGGTCGTGGGCGCTGATATCACCGAGCTTGCAAAGATACCCGGCACGCAGGTATCAGAATTCACCGCGGCAAAGATAGCATCAAAGATGCTTTTGCATTTTACATAACCCGTGGCAGGATAATCTGAATTTCCGGTCTTTCTTTAGTTTGCCTTGGGCGTTCTTAGAAAAAAAGCCTGTCTCCCTCACAACTTGCGAGGAAGACAGGCTTTTTTGTGTTATGCTGTTTTGATGCCTATTCTTAGAACAGGCCCATGACTTTCCCTGTCTCGGGATCAACATCGATCCTGCGGAATGCCGGATTGGAGCCTGTGCCGGGCATAAGGGAGATGGTCCCTGCGCACGGGCAGAGGAATTTTGCGCCCGAGTAGATCAGCACGTCGCGTATCGGGAGCCGCCATCCCTTGGGAACACCCTTCAGTGTGGGGTCATGAGAGAGGCTAAGGTGCGTTTTGACCATCATTGTTGCAAAGTCTGCGTACTTGGGATCATCTTCGAGCATCTTTGCCTTTGCCTCGGCCTCGGGCAGCCAATCGACACCGTCTGCGCCGTAGACTTCCTTGGCTATGATTTCAACCCTGTCGCGCAGTTTCATCTCAAGCGGGTAGAGGAACTTGAATTCCGATTCTTCCTCGCAGGCATCGATGACAGCATCGGCCAGTTCGAGGGCGCCTTCGCCTCCCTTGAGCCAGTGATCCGAAACAGCGCAGCGGGCGCCGGCAGCCTCTGCAGCCGCCCTGACCGCCTTCACCTCGTCATCGGTGTCGGTGTAGAAGCGGTTGATGCAGACAACCGGGTTCATGCCGGACTTGCGGATTACGTTTATCATGTGGATCATGTTCTCCACGCCCTTTTCAACAAGGCCCACGTTTTCCTTGGTGTATTCTTCAGGCATGGGCTTGCCCGGGACGACCTTGGGTCCGCCGCCGTGCATTTTAAGTGCCCTGATGGTCGTGGTAAGCACCGAGACGTGGGGTTTCAGGCCTGAAAAGCGGCACTTCACGTTCCAGAACTTCTCGAATCCGATGTCAGCGGCGAAACCGGATTCCGTGACGTGGTAGTCAAAGAGTTTCAGGCCGATCCTGTCTGCGATGATAGAGGACTGACCGATAGCGATGTTCGCGAATGGTCCTGCGTGTACGAAGCAGGGCTGATATTCCGCGGTGCACATCAATGTCGGGTTGATGGTGTTGCGCATGAAGGCGGTCATTGCGTTTCCGACTTCCAGATCGCCGCATGTGACCGGTTTGCCTTGCTTGTTGAACGCCACGGTGATGTTGTTGATCCTCTCCTTGAGGTCGGCGAGATCTGTCGCTACCGCCAGGATGGCCATAAGCTCGGAGCTGACAGCAATTCCGAATTTCGACTGCATGGTGTAGCCGTCATACCTGCCGCCAAGTCCGATTATGATATTCCTGAGGGCCTGGGCGCAGAAGTCTATGATCCAGCCCATTTCCACGCGGGTGGGATCGATGTCCAGACGGGGCATGCCGGAAAGGCGCAAGAGTTGTTCGTCAGTGTAGTTGCGCTCATGCTGCATCCTTGCTGTCAGGGCGACCATTGCAAGGTTGTGCGCGTTCATGATGTCGTTGATGTCGCCGGTGAGGCCCAGTGAGAATTCGGTCATGGGGATCAGGAGCGCGTTTCCGCCGCCGGCCGCAGTACCCTTGATATTCATGGTGGGACCGCCCGAGGGCTGGCGGAGTGCACCGCCTACGTTTTTGCCCCTTTTGCCGAGACCTTCCATGAGGCCGATGGAAGTGGTGCTTTTGCCTTCACCAAGAGGGGTGGGGGTGATGGCGGTTACCTCTATGTACTTGCCGTCGGGCCTGTCTTTGAGTCTCTTGATCACCTTGAGGAAATCGACCTTGGCAAGCCTTCCCATGGGTAGGATTTCATCTTTTTCCAGGCCAAGCTTGTCCGCCCACTCATAGGGTGTGGGCATGTTTTTTTCGGCCAGCTCTGAAATTTGCCAGTCTTCCAGGTTTACCGCATCATAAGCCATTGTTCACTCCTTTCCTTTGAGTTCAAGATGGGGTTATTTCCCGATTTTCCACTGGTTTGTCCCGGCCGGGTGTTACAGCGTTTATGTGACCGGTTTGAATCCTGAAACCAAAATAAGATTCTGCAAGTATCATGGTAGATTATACTTGACAAGTTTTTTTGGAAAGAAAAGTTGATGGACTTGTAAAAAGTCCATCATCCGGCCGAGGGCGGTTTTGCCCCGGCCGGGGGTGGGGTGGAACCATTTGAATTCATTTCAAATGGCGGGGGAGGGGAAGCCCTTCCCCGTCTCGTAAAAAAGCATTTTTGCTTTTTACCGTGAAAACACCTCCAAGGTCGGGATGAGAAACAGCCTTGTTTTCATGCCCGGGGGTGATTGCCGCTAATCATGAAAGTTTACGAGATCATCAAAGTTGATGACAGACTCCTTGGGGGTCCCTCACATATTGACGATTCTTATGTAACTGTAATAAAAACCGTTTTTTTCCATAAGCTCGTCATGGGTTCCGGATTCTATGATTCGGCCTGATTTCATTACTATTATCCGGTCCGCATCCCGGATTGTCGAAAGCCTGTGAGCGATTACCAGGGATGTCCTGTTTTTCAGAAGTTCTGTTGTCGCTTTTTGGATCTTTGCCTCGGTTTCAGAATCGATATACGAGGTAGCCTCGTCGAAAATTATGAGATCCGGGTCCCGGGCAAATGCCCTGGCTATGGCAATGAGTTGTTTTTCCCCTTCGGACAGATTCTCCTTCTGGACATTTTTACTGTTATCATTGGCTTCTGTGTTGTTTGGTCTGAATCCATCCGGCGCCTTAATGAAATCAATGCCCGAAGAGTTTATTATCTTTTTGAATCTGGACATATCGCTGTCTGGCGGGAAAAAGAGATTATCGGCAAGGGTTCCTGAAAAGATGAATGGATCCTGGCTGACAATGGCTATTTGTTGCCTTAACGCTTTTATGTTTGTCTTTTGTATATCGGTTCCGTTTACCAGGATTTTTCCTCCTGTGGGCGTGTAGAAACCCAGGAGCAGATGTACAAGGGTGGTCTTGCCGGCGCCTGTGGGGCCTACTATGGCTATCTTTTCCCCGCGCCTGATACACAGGTTTATTTTTTCAAGTACCGGTTCCCTGGCCGTGTAAGAAAAGCTTACATTTTCATATTTGATCTCTTCTATGCGTTGCGGGGAATATTTCTTCTGTGCAGTTGAGCCTGAAATAAGTTCGGCTGTTTTTCGAGCCTCGTGTTCAAAAAGATAGGGGAAAATCCTTTCTGCTGATGCAAAGGCATTCTGGGCTATGTTGTACTTTTCGGCTAAGTCCCGTATGGGCCTGAAAAAGATTCTCAGGTAATAGATGAACAAGACTATGTCGCCGAGGGTTGCATTCAAGTTGATGTAGCGGATGCCGCCGTAGAAAATGACCGTGGCGATGGATACGGAATACAGCAACTCGATAAACGGCATAAAAAGCGCAAAGATAGTTATCTGCTGCATTCCCGCGGCAAAGTGCTCCTTGTTTGTCCGTTTGAAAAGCATCGCGTTTGAGAGGGTGCTTTTAAAAATTTGCAGTATATGCAGGCCCTCTATGGTTTCTGAAAAACGGGTGTTGATTTCGGCGAGTTTTATCCTGAGCATCCTGTAGGCTGATCTCGCCTTTTTAGCGAACAGGACGGAAGCTGTCAGTATGAGAGGAAAAACAAGAAACGATGCAGCGGCAAGCCGGGGATCTATGATGAAAAGAGCAATGGCCACACCTGTTGCTATGGTGAAATCCTTGACCAGAAAGATGACAACGGATGTCAGCATCTCGTGCAGGTTTTCAATATCGTTTGTTACGCGGGTGACAAGGCGCCCCACCGGGTTGGTATCGAAAAATGTTATGGGGGAGGCAAGTATAGCGGTAAAAAGGTCCTGTCTGAGATCGAACATGACCTTCTGGGCTACAAATTCAAGGATAAGCACCTGGGTGAATGTTACTGCAAAGGATGCAATGACAACAAAAAGCAAAAGAAGTGTATATTTCTTGATCCCATCGACTCTATGCTGTGTCCGGTCGGCTGAGTGTTCGTCCTTTCCCAAGACTTCAGATCCGGGTGCGCCGTCTTTGTGAGTATTTTTTGGTATTACTGCGGATAAAGCGGTTGGTGACAGTTGTTTTACAGGAACAATATACTTGTCTATGGCGGTTTTCGTGATGTATGGAATGGTCAATTCGAGACCTGTTTGGACAAATACGAAGGCCAGGGCGCAAACCAGGATCAGCCTGTAAGGGGCGAGATACCTTGCGAATCCTTTAAGGATGGTGGTTTCCGCCAGAGTCCGATGCGCTTTTTCGGGTCCGATTCCACGCATTAGGGTTTTGCCCGTTGTCATATCTTTTCCCCGAGACTTTGGATCGCTGCTATCTTTGCGTAATAGGGATTTCGTTTAACAAGTGATTCATGGGTTCCTGAATCGATTATACGCCCTTTGTTCATGATTATAATCATGCCGGCGTTTTTAAACGCCGAAATCCTGTGTGAAACTATTATGATTGTCTTTTTCCCCGCAAGTTCGGAAATGGAGCCAATCACCTTTTTTTCAGTTTCTGCGTCAAGCTGGCCCGCCGGGTCGTCAAGAAGGAGAATGGGTCTTTGGGTATAAAGGGCCCGGGCCAGCATTAAGCGTTGCTTTTGCCCTCCGGAAAGGAGTATACCCCGTTCCCCTACCTCTGTGTCGTATCCGTCCGGGAACCCCATGATCGTGTCATGGATGGCAGCGGCCCTGGCTGACTCGATCATTCTGGCTTCGTCTTGCCCTGTTGTTAGGCATATGTTTTCCCTGATGGAACCGGAAAACAGAAAAGGCCTCTGGGGCATATAGGCTAAAATTTCTGCCAGGTCTTCTTTTTTGACATTGCGTATATCCTTGTTGCAAATCTTTATGCTTCCACCCTCCACGTCGTATTTGCGGCATATCAGATCAAGCAGGGTAGTCTTGCCGCATCCTGGCGGGCCTGTAATACCGACAAGGCATCCACCAGGAATTTCAAGATCAAGGGAAGATATTGCCGGATGATTCTTGCCGGGATATTTAAAAGTGATATTTTTTATGGAAATGCCGGGAGGGGATGCGAGTATGGGAAATGGTTCTGGTCTTTCGGGGTCCTTTATATCGGGTTCGGTATCAAGGATGTTGCCGATTCTGTCCAGTGAGGCCCTGCCACGCTGGATGAGGTTTGTCACCCAGCCCATGGCCATCATGGGCCATGTCAACAGGTTGAGGTATTGAAAAAAGGCCACAAGATCCCCTGGAGATATTCTGCCTTTTACTGTGTAGGTTCCACCGATGAGCAGCACGGCACAGAGACTGATATTTGTCATGAGTATCATCATGGGAAAGAACGTTCCGGTAATCGTAGTAAGCCGGAGATTTTCCTTGATGTATCTTCTTGCATGCCTTGCAAGTCTTTCAGCCTGGATTTCCTCTAGATTATAGGCTGCCACGGTTCGTATTCCGGAGATGGCCTCGCGGACAGTTTCCGTCATCAGGGAGAATCTTTCCTGGGCCCTGGTGTATCGCTCGTGCATCATTTTCCCGAAAATACGTGTGAAAAAAGCTACAGCAGGCATAGGCAACAAGGCGTATGCTGTTAGTACTGGATCTATAGTGGCCATGAAGAATATGGCAAGGCTGCCGAGAAATATGGCGTCGGTCAAGGCCACCATCCCCATCCCGGATGCCATCCTGATATTGTTTATATCGTTTGTGGCGTGGGCCATAATATCCCCTGCGGGCCTTTCTAGAAAAAAACGGGCGGAAAGATTCTGGATGTGGGAAAACAGGCGTTCCCTGAGTCGCCTTTCTATCACCCTGGATGTCCCTATCAGGTTGTAGCGCCACACGAACCGGAACGCCGCGATAAAAACGGCCATAACCGCGATAGCCGCTGCATACTTGAAAAGTAAAAGGGGCGTCGCTGTACCATCGGTCATACTGTCTATGGCTTTGCCGATTATGCGGGGTATAAGGAGCTGCAAAACATCTACCACCATCAGGGCGATGATCCCCATGGCTATGTTCCGCTTTCGCTCCTTGATATAAGGAAGGACGTAGTTTATGGAATTCATTTGCCTGCTCGTATATTTTGCCTTCATGTCAGGGATGCCGGCCCTTTGCAGAAATATTCGCCATCAGGAGATTCCCCGTTGCTATGGAAAATTTAGGGGTCCAACATTTTTGACGGCTCCGTAAAAAGTCCGTCTGCTGCGTTGCGCTTCGCCGGAAAG
>CAYVIE010000137.1:0-8598 GCA_964451355.1 uncultured Desulfobacteraceae bacterium | reverse complement strand
TGGATGCGGTATGCCATCTGGCCGCAGAGTCGCACGTGGACAGGTCCATCACATCACCGGAACCTTTCATAAAGAGCAATATAATAGGGACGTTTCGGCTCCTCGAGGCAGCCCGGTCAAGGGGGTCCGGTTTGAAACTGTTTCATCATGTAAGCACGGACGAAGTTTACGGATCCCTGGGAAAAACCGGCAGGTTCACAGAAAAGACCCCCTATGATCCTAGCAGCCCTTACTCCGCGTCAAAGGCCGCATCGGATCATCTTGTCATGGCATACCACAGGACTTACGGCCTTCCGGTGACCATTTCAAACTGCTCGAACAACTACGGGCCGTACCAGTACCCGGAAAAGTTGATTCCCCTGATGATAATAAACGCCCTGGAAGGCAAACCTCTCCCGGTCTATGGAGACGGAAAAAATATCCGTGACTGGCTCTATGTTGAGGACCACTGCGCCGCCATTTGGGAAATAATGATGCGCGGCAGGCGCGGCCAGACATACAACATAGGGGGTGATGCGGAGATGACCAACCTGTCTGTTGTCGAGGCCGTATGCGACCTGGTGGACCGGCATGCAGGCTCCCTGGCCGGCTTGAGATCCCGGAGGCAGCTCATAAGGTTCGTGGTTGACCGGCCAGGCCATGACCGCAGGTATGCCATGGATTTTTCAAAGATAAGGAGCGATCTCGGCTGGCAACCCAAAGAAAGCTTTACAAGCGGCCTGGAAAAGACAGTCCTTTGGTACCTGCAAAACAGAAAATGGGTAGAATCTATCCGCACGGGTGAATATCTTCAATGGATCAAGAGTCATTATGGCGGCATCTAGTCCTTTTGCACTTCTGTTTTTTCCGGCATGGTGTAAGAAAACTCGTCGATCAGTTTTTTTCCGTTTATAACCGCCTTTGCCTTTATGGTGTATTTACCGGGTGCCGCCAGGTCGACATTCGCCCCGAAACCATTTCCCATCATCATGCACATGGCCTTTTGGGGATCACCAGATGGTCCTTTTACCAGGAAGCCGACCTTTGCATCTGTCACCGGTATGTTGTCAGGCCCGGTGACAAAGACCATAAGATGATGACTGGCCATGTTCTTTGTATTCATTTCCATCATTTCTCCGCCGGCCTTGTGCATCTTCTCCATCAGGGCCTTCATATCGATGAGCCTGTATTCGAGCCTGTAATTCGATATCATTGATTTGTGGATGAGTTTGCCCTGTCTCGTTTCTGCCTCTCCCACATTGTGAGACATGTCTTGGTGTCCCATGGAGCCTTTTTCCATGGAATGGCCCGGAATGTTTGCTGAATCTTCTTGCATGGTACCCGCATCCATCTGGTGGTGCATGCCGCCTTTCATTTGTGATAAGGCATCTTTTGCAGAAACCAGCGAAACGATTCCAGCAGCAAGGATGAATATGCATACAAAAGCTGTTCTTTTCATCTTTTTCTCCTTTTCTTGTTGTTAATTCCATCACTGATGGACTCGTAAAAAGTCCATCATCCGGCCGAGGGCGGTTTTTCAAATGGCGGGGGAGGGGAAGCCCTCCCCCGTCTCGTAAAAAAGTATTTTTGCTTTTTTACGAGATCATCATCACTGATTCAGGATGCAATCGTAAACTTTCATGATTGCCGCTAATCTGTTCCCGGGTGTTATTAGAAACCTTCTTCCGGCTTGCGCGTTTTTTCCGTAGGGGCGGGGTTTATCCCCGCCCGTGCTGGTGGTATCAACAGCCCAGAATCATGCCGAATCCGTATCGTTGTTTATCTGGCGCCGTTTTATCAGGTCGTATATGGCGGGAATGATGACAAGCGTCAAGATGGCCGAGGAGATGAGCCCTCCCACCATGGGGGCGGCTATCCTTTTCATCACCTGCGATCCTGTTTCAGTACCATACATGACCGGCAAAAGCCCTATAAGGGTGGTGGCCACGGTCATGAGCTTGGGCCTGACCCTTTCGACAGCTCCTTCCATGACGGCGTCCCTGAGATCAGCGGTCGTGTTCATTCGGCCTTCTTTTCTTTTACGCTCGAATGCCTCGTCCAAATAGACCAGCATGACAACTCCTGTTTCAGCGGCAAGGCCTGCAAGGGCTATGAATCCCACGATGACAGCCACTGAAATGTTGTATCCCAGGCCGAACAGGAGCCAGATCCCGCCGACAAGAGCAAAAGGAAGGCTTCCCATTACGATCAAAGCCTCTGTCAGGTTCTTGAAGTGAAGGTAGAGCAGGACCAGAATGACCAGCAGGGTTATCGGCACAATGGCAGACAGGGTCTTTCTGGCTTTCTGCATATACTCGTACTGGCCGGACCATGCCATGGAATATCCGGCAGGCAGGTCCACCGATTCGTCCACGATCTTTTTGGCCTCCTTCACAAAGCTTCCCACGTCAACACCGGCGATGTCTACATAGATCCAGGCGGTTTTGCGGGCGTTTTCGGTCTTGATCAGCGCAGGCCCCTTGTGGATGGAAAAATCGCATAGCTGGGCTAAGGGTATCCTGGCCCCGGTGGGAGAGGAGACAAGAACCCTTTTGAGACTTTCAAGGTTGTCCCTCAATTCCCGCTGGTACCGCAGATTTACAGGATAGCGTTCAAGCCCTTCAACGGTGTAGGTGATGTTCATTCCCCCGACAGCGCTCATGATGGTTTCCAGAACGTCATCTACGGTCAGGCCGTATCTTGCTATCTCCCCCCGGCGGATAACAAAATCCAGGTAGTTTCCGCCGGTGGTCCTTTCAGAAAAGACCGACCGTGTTCCCTTTATCCCTGAAACCACTGCCTCTATTTTTGACCCGAGTTCGGACAGGACTGAAAGATCCGGTCCCATCAGTTTGATTCCCACAGGGGTCTTTATCCCTGTTGAAAGCATGTCTATCCGGGTTTTTATGGGCATTGTCCAGGCGTTGGTAAGGCCCGGAAACTGTATGGCGCTGTTCATCTCGTCTGCAAGCTCATCGATGGTGATATAACGTTCTTCAGGCAGGAACCGGGCAAGGATCTTTCTCATCCAGGCAGGCCAGCCTGAAAAGAACCTTTTTACAGGCTTTTTCCTCCACTCGAAGATTATTTTTCCCTTTTTGGTCTCCGGCCATATGAGCGTAAAGGGATGCTTTGCCCATTTCGGCCAGTCCGAATAGAAGCGCTTTTGTTTTACCTGTTCATACTCGACCTTGGGCTTGAGCATGATGGTTGTCTCTATCATGCTCAGGGGTGCGGGGTCTGTTGCTGTTTCGGCCCGGCCTATCTTGCCGTGGACAGTGGCCACTTCCGGGAAGCTTGCTATGATCTTGTCTGTCTGCTGGAGAAGTTCCTTTGCCTTTGTGATGGATATTCCGGGCAAAGTGGTCGGCATATAAAGCAGGCTCCCCTCGTTTAGCGGCGGCATGAACTCGCTTCCAAGGTTTTTCGCGGGATACCATGTGCCGATCAGAATCAATACGGCAAAAAGAATGGTAAGCCTGGGAAACCTCAGGACCCACCGGATGACCGGGCGGTAAATCCGGACAAAGAATTTTCCCAAGGGGTTTTTCTCTTCCGGAAGAATCTTCTGGGGCAAAAGGAGGATGAAACCGAGAATTCCAGCCCCGATTGCCGCTGTAAGCGACCATTCGGGCATGGACACGCCTGCTGTCCCGCCTGCGATTACGAGTAAAACAGGGCCGATGGTTGCAAGGAGCCAGATCCTGGTTTTCCGACTTGCCGGCAGTGCCGGATCCACCACTTTTTCCCTGACGAAAAAGGTCATTAAAACCGGGATAATGGTTACAGCGAGTATGGCTGATGCCGCCATGGCAAATGTTTTGGTGTAGGCCAGCGGGGAAAACAGCCTCCCTGACTGTTCTTTCAGGGCGAATACCGGGAGAAACGATACGGTTATTACAAGGAGGCTGTAGAAAAGAGCCGGGCCTACCTCCCTGGCTGCGTCGGATATTATCTCCAAGTGGGTCTTTTTTCCGCGGTCCCGTTCCAGGTGTTTATGAGCGTTTTCGACCATGACCACGGAGGCGTCAACCATCACCCCTATGGCGATGGCTATGCCGCCCAGGCTCATTATGTTGGCGTTGATTCCCATTATCCGCATGACTATCAGGGAAGCCAGCACGCCCACAGGCAGGGTGAACAGGGCCACAAAGGCAGACCTGAAATGCAGGAGAAACAAGATGCAGATTATGGTGACGACCGCCATTTCCTCTATGAGTTTCTTTTTCAGGGTATCAACAGCCCGGCCTATGAGCTCTGACCTGTCATATGCTGTTTTTATCACGACTCCATCGGGCAGCCCCTTTTCAAGCTCCTTTAGTTTCTGTTTCACCCGGTCGATCACTGCAAGGGCGTTTTCACCGAAGCGCATCATTATTATGCCGCCGGCAGCCTCTCCCTGGCCGTTCCAGTCTAATATGCCGCGACGCAGTTCAGGGCCTGTATAGATATAGGCCACGTTCTTCAAAAGTATGGGAGTGCCTTTGTTGTCCACTCCCAGGGAGATGTTTTCCAGGTCTTTTATGGACCTGATGTAGCCGAGACCCCTGACCATGAACTCGGTTTCAGCCATCTCCACAAGCCGGCCTCCGACATCCATGTTCGATCTTTGTATCGCCCTTTTGACCTGGGTGAGGGAAAGCCCGTATGCCCGCAGCCTGTTGGGATCGACCTCGACCTGGTACTGCTTTACAAAACCACCCAGGCTCGCCACTTCTGCGACACCAGGCAGCGACATGAGTTCATAACGCAAAAACCAGTCCTGGATGCCCCTTAGTTCTGCCAGGTCGTGTTTTCCGGTGGTGTCTTCAAGGACGTATTCAAATATCCATCCCACGCCGGTGGCGTCGGGACCGAGCCTCGGCACCACGCCCGGGGGCAGCCTGTCGGCCACGGCATTGATATATTCAAGAACCCTTGACCTTGCCCAGTAAAGATCCGTACCGTCTTCGAATATGATGTATACGAAAGATATCCCAAAAAACGAGTATCCACGCACAACCCTTGCGTAGGGAACGGCGAGCATGGTTGTTGTCAGGGGATATGTTACCTGGTCTTCCACAACCCCCGGCCCCTGGCCTGGATACTCTGTGTAGATTATGACCTGGACGTCGGAAAGGTCAGGGATTGCGTCTATGGGAATGGTTTTCACGGCGTATGCGCCCGCTGCTATGATAAAAAGCGTGGCGATTATCACCATGAACTTGTTTTCAAGGGACCAGGATATTATTTTTTCGATCATGCGGCCCTCTTTGCCTGTTGTTTTTCGTGATGTTGCCTGTTCAAAGATTGCATGAAAATGTTGTTTTCACCTGCCGGTTTTTGTTTACTTGCGAAACGACCTTCAGGGTTTTAATAAAAAACAGCCATGCTTTCATGCCCGGGGGTGATCGCAGCTTGGCATGAAAGTTTATTCCAGATCATCAAAGAACGAGTCATCGGTTTCTGTTGTCTCTTTTGCGCTTTGAGGGGGCAACGGCCGGGTTTCTTTTTTTGGTTTTGTCATCTTGGTGATGACCTCCTTGAGCTTTGATTCCGAGTCGAGCATGAATTGGCCTGATACCACCACTTCTTCCCCGGGCGCGATCCCGGATAAGACCTGGATCATGCCCTGGTCTGATGCCACACCGAGTGTCACGCGCCTGGGGGAAAACGTGTTCTCCCCGCTGGCCACGAAGACAATGTCTTGTTCACCTGTCCTTATGACGGCCTCATCAGGAATGAGTATTCCTTGCATTCCCTTTCCGGCGTTTATTTCAACATTTGCGTACATGTCCGGTTTCAAGGCGAGATCCGGGTTGTCAAGAACGATGCGGGCAACTATATCCCTGGTCTGCGGCTGCAGGTAGGGGTATATGAAGGAGATTGTTCCTGAAAAGGTTTTGCCCGGCAGGTAGGACAAACTGATTGTGGCGGGCAGCCCCGGGCTGATCCATGGCGTTTCGTATTCGTATATGTGCGCCTCGACCCAGATCACAGAGAGATCGGCGATTTCATAGACCATTGTTCCGGATTTTACAAAATCACCTGTAAAAACACTCTTTTTGGTGATGATGCCGCTTTGAGGCGACCGGATGGGCATTCGGTATTCGATCTTTTTCTTTTTTTCGATCCTTTTCCTGTCTGCGTCCCAAATGCCGAGATAGGTGAATCTCTGCCTCACGGAGTCGAGGATCTTTTTGTTCAGAACCCCGGGGTTCTGCTCCTGGTTTTTTGCGGCTTCGATCAGGTCCTGCTGGGCTGTGATAAGTTCCGGCGAGTATATAGAAAAGAGTGGATCACCCTTGCGTATGGCCTGTCCTGTGGTATCGGCGTAAAGTTGTTCTATCCATCCGGAAAACTTCAGGGTGACGCGGCTGACCCGGCTTTCATCATAGGTGACGTTTCCGTAGGCCCTTATGGTGCGGTTGACAGGCCCGTAAACCGCCTTGACGGTCCTGATCCCCATGTTCTGCTGCACCGCCGGGTTTATACGGATATTCACACCTCCTGACAGCTCATCTTCGTATACAGGAACAAGATCCATCCCCATTGCGCTTTTTCCGGGTTTGTCATAAATCTCCATTGGATTCATGGGCGCCCGCCAGTAGGCTATTTTGCGTTCACCTTTTTTTGCTGTTGCTTCCCCGGATCCCTTTGCAGATGTTGTATGATTTTCCTGCGTTGGGCCTTTTCCCGGTTTCATGCCGGCGATTTGATATAAATTGCCGTTTTGCGGAGCAAAAGAGATGATCCCGGAAAACCATGCGGCGGCAAAAGCCGCGGCTAACGTTACAAAAGCGGTAATAATAACGGTCCCGAACGGGAACCATCCTTTTTTCAAGAAACCTCGGATCATTATCTTTCTCCCATGCTATTGGCCTTGTTGTCCGTTACCGGGCTTTTCGCATCAACGGGTATAATGCCGGCTGCCGCGTCCAGGGCGGCCTTTTGCTTGTATGCATCAAAGCAAGCCTTGTCTGCCTCCAGTTCCAGCCTGAGCACCGCGGCCTGCGCCTGGATCATGGTGTCGAAGGGGACCCTGCCCACCTGGTAACCGTCTGCAGCTGCGCGGGCGCGCTGCCTTGCCGCGGGAAGAATCTCTTGCTTTATTATCCTGTATCGCTTTGCAGCCTCAGTAAGGCGGGCCAGGATAGAATCGATTCTGTGGGGCAATTCCCGCTTGATCTGCCGGATCGCCGCTTGTGCCGCGTCGGCCCTGGATTTTGCCGCGGACAGCAGCCTGTCCTGGCTCGATTCATGCCACAGCGGCAGGGTCAACTGCACTGACAATGAAACGAAGTCCGCAAGGTTCTTTCCGCGCACATCGGAATCCCTCTGGCCGTATGCAGCCACAACGTTGAAGTCGGGATAATAGCTGTTTTTCGCAAAAAGTATCGACTTTTCTGCCTGTTTGAGGGTTGCTTTCCGGGTGGAGATTCGAGGATTGTTTTTCAGTGCGGTTTCAATGAGGTCGTTTTTGGGAATAAGCCTTTCAGGATCAGGCATTGCAATAGGAGGGGAGATGTTGCAACGCCCTTTCCTGTTTAAAAGACCGCAGATCCTGTCTTGTGCGCGCCGTATTTCAGTTTCAATGGTTATTTTTTCGGTCTCAAGGCGCAGGAGCTCGACTTCGGCCTGGAATATATCCTGCTGGGGAACCTGTCCAACGGCATATGCGTCTGTGGCATCCCTTTTTATCCTTTGGACCAGCCTGTACAGGGCGCGGTTTGTTTTGAGTCTCGCCGCCTGGTAGCCGAGTTCATAGTAGGCCCGGGCGATGTTGTATGCGAGCTCCACACGCATTTCCCCGGCCTTCCTCTTCATTTCCAGGGCCTTGTATACAGTAATTTCTGATGCAAGCCTGTTTTTGGGGGCCCACGGAATTTTCTGGGAGAATGTAATCTGCTTCTGGGTCATGGGTTCCCTGTCAAAGCGGAGGCTGTTTGTGGGAAGGTTCATTACCCCAAACCCTATTTTTGGATCCGGCCACGAACCCTTGGCTACGGCTTCCTCTTTGAGGGCCCGGGCCAGGGCTTCAGTGGAGGCGATTTGCTGGTTCTGGGACAGTCCCTCGGCTATAAGTGCTGAAAGATCCCCCGGAGCCCCGGCGGGATTCTCCACACCTGAAGCAGCAGCCACAGCAGCCGGGTATGGTCCAGCTATACCTGAAACAATATATGCCGCCGCGACAAAGAACAGGTATGAGCAAAACTTTTTTGTCATGAAGATTTCTCCTGCTGTTGTTGGATCATGGGAAATACGGATGTTCCATGTTTCAACAGCACCCGCCCCCGGTTGTTTCTGTATCGGCATTGTTATTTTCGTTGCCTGCCGGCTCCTCTACAAAAGGGCCGAAATGGACAACACGGTCTCCATGCACCTCGAAATGAGGAGCAAACCTGGTCTCCTGGAGCATCAGCGCGGTGTTTCCACACACCAGCTTCGGTTTTCCAGTGATAAACCTGTGCTGGAGATCAAGCTCGAAACAATGGGGATGAAAAGGAATTGTTCCCTTGTAGACAGCAACCTGGCCGTAATCCTCGCCGATATCTTCAAGGCCCTGGAGGGCGAATGCCCTGATCGTCATGGAGTAGAAATCGACCATGCCTGTTTTTTCTTCTATTTCCGGATTGCCCA
>CAYVIE010000136.1:0-8612 GCA_964451355.1 uncultured Desulfobacteraceae bacterium | reverse complement strand
CATGCAACAGGTTGATATTACAGCTTTTTAAAAACCACCTGTTAAACTTGGGCTAGAAAAGCAGCATATTCACGGGAAGATACAGGAAGTGAAACTATTTCTGAATTTTTATTCATTCCGGGTTGAAAAGAAAGCGAAACAAGGGCGGCGGCAATTTTGGGCAACGCCCCGCGCCTGGAAAGCAGTTCAATCTGATCAAAAGCGCTTCGCAATCGCTTCCCCAGATGCCCTAACAAAAAAATAGCTACATTCGGATCCTGTCTCATGGCAGCCAGCAGTTTTTCCCGGGTCATGACCCGAGCCTTAGTGTCCTCTATAACCTTCGCGCTGGCGGGGTAAGGGGAACCGTCAATAAATGGCAGAAAACCGAATGTATCGCCCGGGCCGAAGAGGTAAATCGGGGCCTGTTTCCCATCAGCAAGCGGACGGAAAATTTTTACTCTTCCACTGATAATATTTACCATTCTGCCGGCTGTCTCTCCCTCATTCCACAAAAGTTGGCCTGATTTAAAATTCATCTGTACAAAATAGGGTGCCAGCACCCGTTCAATTTCGCCGACAAAGCCATTTGCTTCTTTTTGTTTGAGAGCAATCATAGGTTATCGCTCATATCCGGAACAGGGTACACACATATGCTTTTCACCTACCACCCGCAGATATGGTTTTGTCATGAGTTCCCCGTATGGGTCGCAGGGGATCGGTCCCAATGTCAGGGCAACAGGGTTAATGTCAGGGTAATGCCACACGTTACAGCCTTGTTAAAAGCTTCAGAATTTTCTTCTTATTCGGGAGCCATTTGCCCCGGTGTCGGACCTCACCATCTACAATCAGCACCGGGGTCAGATGTACTTTAAACAAAAATAAATACCAACGAGAATAAAAAGTCCGCCGGTAAGCCCCCGCAACCATTTTTCCACCATGGACAGCCTGTTGAAAAATATTCCGGCCAGCCGGGTACTGTATGCGATGACCAGGGCGATTCCTATCACCGGCACTGCTGTACCTACACCATATAAAAATGGGAGGGCCATGCCGGAATGAAACTTTAGTGAAAGTGGAACAATACTGCCGAAAAAAAATGCCGCTGAAACCGGACAAAAAGAAAGTGCAAAGAGAAACCCCATGGCTACCGCACCCAAAAGACCGCTATCAGCCAGTTTCTTTATTATTTTTTTATTCTGCCCAAAACCAGGCAGGCGCAGGGGGATCAATTCCAGGATAACCAAGCCGCTGGCCAGCAAAACCGGGCCGAGAACCTGGTTCATGTGCACCTGAAGAAACGTGGAACCCCCGGGAATGGAAATTAAACCGGCAATAATTAACGTCGCGATGAAAATATAAGATATTGTCCGGCCGATTGTATATGCGATGGCCGCCTGTAAAGTGGCATACCCGGAATTGATCTGTTTTCCTATATACGTGGTAGCGGCGATATTGGTGGCCATTGGGCAAGGACTAATGGATGTCAGGATACCGAGCCAGAAGACGAAAGCAATTTGTGAAATGCCGTATTCCATAATTATTCTTTCAGCCAGTCAGCAATTTCTGTTTTTACATAATTTTTAAATTTTTGGTCATCTCTGAAAAAAGTCCAGATGCCATTCAGGTCTTTCCAGCGAACTTCCTTGCCGTCTTTTACTTCAGATACGATCAGGTGCTTTGAATAGAGATGGTAATCCTGGATATAGTGTTCATTTTTTGATTCATCCACATTAATGACACGCCAGACTAATTTCCCGGTTTTCAGTTCATTTTCAAAGTAAGTCTTGACCGTTTTGGTGGACAATTTTTCAATTTTGTGGCATGTCGGGCATCGGAATGCTGTATGAAAATAGGTGACAACAAGATGCCGGGCTGATTTTCGAATTTCTATGTTTTCACTTTCAGCTTTCTCGACGGCTGCAGCCTGGTTAAAGGTGAATATTATCAGTAAAAAACTGATGCAGATTATTACGGGTAGTCTCTTTAAAATTGATTGCATAAAAAATCTCCTTAAAGTTAAATTCGTTTTAAAGATTCAAAAGCCGCCGTCTGGACAGAATTCCACGGTGAGGATAATGGCGCGGTATAAAATAAATCAAGGAAAGGCAGGTCAGTTGCTTTAAGGCTGGAAAATAAAGCTGCTGCTGTTATATCAATTCTTTTTGAAACTTTTGAACCTCGATTTTTCGAAGGCATCTCTTTTAGGGTATCATCAGGCACTGTAGCCAAAGACGGCATGGATGGCAGCGTCTCTGTCAAAGTAACGGATAATCCCTTATGATAATGATAGAGCATAAATCGCATGCTGGTTTCCATTAGCTGATCCCTGTTCCGATGTGCCAAGCCGTGGCAGTCTAAAACTTCACCGCTGATATAGAACGGAAGCCCGCAAATGCTGAAGTTCGGATACCCGTCTTTCAGCAATAAGGTCTCATCGGATTCAGGATTTAATTCTTTGATGCACAGGATCCCTTCATCACTGCCACTGATGATAACAATTTTCATAGGGTCTAACATCTATTATAATTTGTTTGTTATGAGTAGCGTGTCACATGGCAGACACCGGTGGAGTTTCGACGGCAAAGGGAAAGTATTTTTGCTTCAGCCAAAGTGCCACATTGACCAGTGAGATCAAAATCGGTACTTCCAGCAAAGGACCGATCACAGCGGCGAACGCCTGGCCGGAGTCAATACCGAATACCGCAACATCCACAGCAATAGCCAATTCAAAATTATTGGAAGCCGCTGTAAAGCTCAGAGTAGCGGATTGTTTATAAGTGCCCCCTGATTCATGGACAGAAAAAAGAACAAAAAACATTATGGCTTGCTGATTTTATTCAAAGTCAAATCCGGATAAATACACAGTCAATTTTTCGCGGTTTTCAGCACTCAACTCAGGACAACTCTCAATGCCGCATCCGCCTTCTCTTACTTGTGCCGCAAAGACCATACAGGTGGGCTGTCCACATTTTTTGCAGTTGGTTTTAGGCAGTAGTTTTAGGATTTCAAGGAGTTTCGGCTTTTCTTTACCCGTAAAACAGGGGGTAATCTTGTTGCGGTTTTCCCAGGCCTGGTTGATTTCTGCTTTCAGCCATTTCAGTATACGGTCTGCCTCATCTGCGTCCTTTAATGCGTTAATAGCGATTTCTCTTGCTCCCACTTTGATGATTCTGCCGTGATGGTGGAACATAACTGCCGGCGGGTCGGCAAAATACTGGGTGCCGCCCAACACCGCATTGAGATAGGGTAGCACCTCGGTTATATCTTCGTTCAAATATGCCTTACAATGAACGGATTCAAAAGCGGGATTACACTTGGGCCGAAAAATTTCCTTTGTATAACCGGTTAATAACATATTGTTCACCTCATCCTTCCTGGTGCGGTTTAATGCCGATATGCTTTTTCTTAATTTTACCGTGAAAACACCACCGGAGCCAGGGAGAAAGACAGCCTTATTTCCATTCTCGGGGGTGATTGCTGCTAATCATGAAAGTTTACACCACCCTGCGGTCATCCACCAGGCATTAACATCCTTTAAATTTTTTTTGCGCAGTTATATCCGCTGTTCCTATATTCATACATGATTTTTCAATAATCATTGACCGGCGAGTATTTCAGAAAGTCTTCTTCAATCTGTTTGCGAGTATACCCGAAACAGTGGCAGACAAGATCATTATCTTTACAAATTATTTTTAATCCAGGAAACTACATCTTCTTTTCTGGGAATTTTCCCCACGCTTTTTACCTCTCCATCTACAATCACGGCAGGAGTTCCCAAAACACCATATTGGGCGATTTGCATAACATCGGTCACCTTTTCCACGTTACCGTCCACACCAGCCTCAGCTAATGCTTCTTTGACGATGTCTTCAGCTTGGTTGCACTTCGGGCATCCAGGCCCCAATACTTTGATTTCCATTTCATTTCTTCCTTTCACGTTTTTTTGTTCATTGATGAGCAACTCAAAAATTTACTGTTGTTTGCCGAAGGTGAGATTTTTACTATGGGCGACGTCATTTAATATTTCCATTTCAAGTTTCCCTAAAGCCCGGGCTACAGGGGCCGACGTGGGTTATTAGAAGTTAAAAAAGCCAGTTAAAGAAAAAACCGACCATGAGGATTCCAGACCCCACCACGGCCAAAAACGTCACAATCAGTTTCGGTTTCAAAACCTTGCGCAGGATAATCATTTCCGGCAGCGACAGGGCGATTACCGACATCATAAACGCCAGAACCGTTCCAAGGGCGGCCCCCTTTTCCAGTAACGCCTGAACAATGGGGATGATGCCGGCAGCATTGGAATACATGGGAATACCTAAAAGTACTGCTGCCGGCACCGACCACCATGCGGATTTTCCCATCATGGTTGCCAACACCCCCTCGGGGACATATCCGTGAATCCCTGCTCCGACGGCGATCCCCAACACCACGTAGATCCATACTCTACCGACGATCTCCACAACCGCCTGGACACCATCGACAATCCGGTCCGCCCAGGTCTTTTTTGCTTCCGCTATTTGCACTTCTCCGGCCTGAAGATCACGGACCCAGTCTTCCAGATGCCTTTCCATGCGTAATCGGCCTATGACCCATCCCGCGACTATGGCGATAAGCAGTCCCGTGCCCATATAAATTGCCGCCACCTGCCAGCCCAAAAGACTGTAAAGCAATACCAGCGCGACTTCATTTACCATGGGTGCTGAAATCAAAAAGGAAAAGGTCACACCCAGCGGTACACCAGCTGTTACGAACCCGAGAAAAAGGGGGATGGCGGAACAGGAGCAAAACGGCGTAACAATCCCCAGGATGGCGGCAAGGACATTTCCGGCGGATTCGCGTTTTCCGGCCAGAATGGCCCGAGTCCGCTCCGGCGTGAAAAAGGATCTGATAATACCGACTACAAAGACGACCAGGGTCAAAAGCATCAATACTTTAGGGGTTTCAAAAATAAAAAATTCAATGGCGCTGCCCAGATGACTGGTTGGCGAGAATACCAGCAATTTCGAGAGGCCATGGGTGAGCCACCGTGACATGGTTGAAAGATTCATGTATACAAACCACCAGAGGGCAATCATTACCCCGGCGGCGGCAAAGTATTTTGCAGTCAGGTTGCCTCTGTTTTCAGGTAATTTTAGAATTTGAACAGTGCCGGATGCAGTCTCGTTTTTCTGGACAGTATCACTTCGTGCTTTCATCTGTTTTTTCCTTAATATTACTTTTAGCGTGAAAACACCTTTTGCAGGCGGGTGAAAGAAAGCCTTGTTTTCATCTCTATGGGGTGATTTACGCTAAACATGAAAATCTCTCTTTCCCACTTCTATGATTTAAAAGGCTTGGTATGAAATAATAGATGTTAACCTTTACATTAAAATGAAAACGTAAAATCGTGTTATAACGATACGTTAAGCTAAAAAAATTATTTTTTACATATATTTTCCCTGTTTATGTAAGGCAATTGTGAAATCAGTGACTGAATTTCTTCATCTTCATCCAGCCAGTGCCTTAGATTTTCAATGAGGCTGGCAGCATAAGAATTATCTGCACCATCTGCGATTCTATAGTTTACCCAGCGGCCATCCTTTGTTGATGTGATCAGCCCGGCATCTTCCAGAATCTGAAGATGTTTGCTGGTGGTTGACTGGGCAAATTTTAAAGCGGTTTGGATTTCACAAACACACAGATTGCGATGCTGAAGCATTTTTATTATCTTGATCCGACTAGGATCAGAAAGAGCCTTCATAACTTTTATAAAAGACTTCATTTTTTTCTCCGTTTAATTTTATATATCGTAATATAACGATATAGATTTTCCTGTCAATATTTTTTTAACACAGGTTTTGAAACCGATTTTTTTCTCGTTAAAATAGTCGATATCGCTTTAAAAAAATACTCAGGACATATTGCGCCATAATCTTGAATAGTTCCGGTTCCTCCGGCCGTTATGATTTTTCCGGCAGGTGCAGAACGCCAGGGAATCAATTCAGTTCGGCTATCTTTCTGAGGATATAGAGGCTTTCTGACGGAGGGATACTTGATGCGGCAGATGGCACGGCAAAGGGATGAAAGATTATTTTTTCTGAGGTAAACCCGGACATGATCTTCAAAGACAGGATCAGGTCGTCTAATCCCACCTTGTTGTCGCCGTTCAGGTCTCCCGGAACGAGCACCAGTCCCAGCGCATCATAGAAATTGACGCTCCCGCCGGTTGACAGCATATCCTCCAGTCCATCCACGGGATCAACCGAGGCAAGGACAGCCCCGATAACTTCACGATAATCCATCTCCCGGCGCCTCGACCTGATCAATGAACAAAGACCGCTGACAAACGGGGCCGCCATGGAAGTTCCGCTCATAAAGACATAACTGGCATCGTCATCAATGGCGTTTACCAGGGTCACTCCAGTCTGGACGTAGGTAAGGAGGGTTTCACCGGCCTGATCCGACACGGAAACAGCAGGGATCCAGTCTCCGGGCGTGATCAAGGTTCCACTGAAGTCGCCGGCCTCGTTGTTGTATATGATGACACCGATCGCTCCTTGTGACTGTACGTTTGCGACCTTTTCGTAAAAATAAAAGTCATTTCCATCCCTGTTGCCCCTTTGCACCAGGGCGATGTTGCCATCCACGGCCCCTGGAATCTGATCCGGGTATCCCTGGCCGCAATCATAGAGGATACCGTATACTCCTTCGGGCTGTGTCATACCGCCGAACTCAAAGCCGTTTGCAGCTATTTCAGTTCCTCCGCCACCAGCAATAATCTTTGCATCCGTAGAATGGGGGTATGCAGAGAGTATATCAACACCCGGCGCCATGAGATCAACCGAGACCTTGCCGTAGTTGGACAGGGAATCCAGGGATCCTGTGTCGTTGGATGCCGCTACAGATATTATGTTGTCGAGATCGTAGTCAGACGGGTAGTTTCCGTTTTCAGGCAGATCATTATTGAGCCCGTCGTTTCCTGCTGCACATACCAGGATCGTGTTATACCGGACCAGTTCCTGGATGATTCCGTATTCTATTTCCGAAGAAGCGCTGCTGCCGTAGCTGCAGTTAAAAATGTGCACACCTTTTTCCTGGGCATATTCCATTGCCTCAATGATGTCTGCTTCTGCAAAGCCTTCCTCGGAATCCGGCTCTACTTTGAGCGGCATCAAGCGGACCCCGGGAGCTGATCCGGCTATCCCTTGCCCGTTTCCGGTAACAGCAGCTATAATCCCGGCGACGTGTGTCCCATGCCCTGCCTTGTCCATGGGATCCACGTCATTGTCGGCAAAATCATAACCATAGATATCGTCTATATACCCGTTGCCATCGTCATCCTTTCCCTCTATTCCATTCTTTTCAGCTTCGTTTATCCAGATGTTGTCATGAAGGTCGGGATGCATGTAGTCTATACCTGTATCTATCACGCCGACAACCACCGATGGATCGCCCTCTTCTATCCCCCATGCGGCAAAAGCCTCCACGGCATAAAGGCCCCATTGATTGGAAAGCTGGGGATCATCCGGATTGCCTTCTGCCTGGGGATATCTAAGGTAATTGGGTTCGGCCGCCCTCACCAGTCCGGATGCCTTGTAAAGGGCGACAATCGCAGAAACCCTGCTGTCATCATCAACATGTACCTTGTATATACCCTTGGCGGACAACTTTTTTTTGATCTTTACTCCGACAAACGCGTTTATCTCGTCGATCTTTTCACGCTCTACTCCCTGAGCAAACCAGACAACTATCTCACCTTTTCTGTAATCAGGTAAAGGTGCAGCCTTATCCCCAAAAAAAGCAGGAGCAGCATATGCTTTGTGAGCTTTATCGGCTCCTTCCCTGTTATCGTTGCCGGTGTAAGCATCTTTTTTATCAGAAGTGGCCAGGGTGACAGCGGCGAACCTGAATTCATGCGTCTTTTTCGAGAATTCATACACAATTGCGTAGTTTTCACAAACCAGACGGATCGCGTCCTCGACTTGCGCTCCCTTGATGGATATGGTTATCAGCCTGTCTTCTGGATTCCATATCCTGTATCTGACATTGGAGCCTTCAAGAATTTTTTTCACCACGCAACCATAAGGAGCATCCCTGGCTTCCAGGAAAACGCGGCCGTCAACTATCCTGGCTTGTACCTGGCTGCAATCGCCCCTGTGGCCAGCGCCGATGCTGTCTGGCCGGGCCAGGGCCGGACTTTGCGTAAATCCCAGCAATGCAAGGATTAACAGGAGAGGGAGGGTTACATTGTTTTGCCTATGGTAGTTCATACATGAACCATATAATATATTTTCTGTATATTAAATAAGAAATTGACCCTGGAGCCATGAAGGTAATTATGCAATGGACTAAACTCTTATCATTCTCACTTTTGACTCTAAACTCCAGTTAATAAGTTATTGCGCTGGTAAAATTAATCCTTTAAATATATTTAATTACAAGGCGTTAAAATCACCCCCACAGATAAGAAGCACGCCTGTTGCTTTGTGCTCCCGGAACAGGTGGTATAAGCAGGACATCATAAATTTTTATAAAAAATCTCATTACGGAAAAAGCTTGTTTTGGGAAAGGCAAATTATTTCGAACCGTGCAATTTAGTTATAAATATTTAAGCACATATGCTTAGACTTGTCTGGATGGCCAGACACACT
>CAYVIE010000135.1:0-8645 GCA_964451355.1 uncultured Desulfobacteraceae bacterium | reverse complement strand
ATCACCTTTGATCCTTTTATCAGAACGTACAACATCGCCTAGGATATTCAGCATGGATTCAAGAACTTTTAATGTTGTGTCCATAGGCAGGGCGGCTTTGGAAGGTGATTTGGCACCTTTGATCTTTTTTTTCTGAAGCTTCTTTTTCTTCTGTTCTGCTTTGGTTTTTATATCCTTTTTATCATCAATTCGTTTAGCAGTGACAGACTTCTCATTCTCCGTCGAAGGCATGGATTTTTCCTGCGTGGATGGCGTGATATCCATTTGCTGAGACATTTCTATTTTTCGTACCGTAAAGACACCCCCCTCCTTTCGCGAACGCTCAAGAAGTCTTTCCTTGTAAATTTCGGTCCGGTCTACTTCGCCTTTATCCCCGCCTGCACCACCTATAACTTCGCCATTGAAAAAAAAGAGTAGTTCTCCTGTTCTTTTTCCGCCTAATCTTACCTCGATAAAACCTGTAAGCTTCTCATTGGCCATTTTTTCGATCAGTGCATAAAGATCAGTAAAATCAGAACTCAAATCGGCATACAGCACTTTTGAATCCGGCAGGTGTGCCCAGAAATAAAGTCTGTCAGGACGAATGGAATAAACAGATACGCTGTAATTCTGTACAAGAGAGCTCTTTTTTATTTTCTCCAAGGCTGCTGAGCCGTTTCGTTGTCCTTTTTTATCTTTGAAATAAGAATTAACAATGCTGGTTTCATCAAAAAAAATAACAGCCTCAGAAACCGGTGACTTGAAATAAACCACGCCGGTACCGATTTCTCCCTGATAGTGCTCAATAAAACGCTCTAAATCGAGATAATAGCTATGTAACCCGGCAATTACCGGGTTTTCCTTTGGGATGATAATCATGGTCTATTCGCCTGGATTTTTGGAAATAACACGCTTTTTCGTTAGCAGCCTTTTATTATTCTTTATACACAGATCATACCAACAAAATCAAACAACGCATAAAAAAATTACCCATACCTTATTGATGGACTTGTAAAAAGTCCATCAGCAGCCGAGGGCGGTTTAGCCCCGGCCGGGGGTGGGGGTGGAACCATTTGAATTCATTTCAAATGGCGGGGGAAGGGAAGCCCTCCCCCGTCTCGTAAAAAAGCATTTTTGCTTTTTTACGAGATCATTCTTATTGATAAACATGAATTGGCTTTATCTAATCCATTGATTTGAAACATTATATCAATAAGTATACTCCCCGCGCAATCATGCTTGACACGCTTACCCCATCACGGAAGCCTGCGCCCAGCATTTTCATGCCGGATAAAAACAAGCAATGCATCCCGGTGTCCCGGGATGCATTGCTTGTACAAACTGTAAATTCATTATTTTCGCCTGCGGAGTCGCTCAATAGAAAAACGCAGACTGTCTTGCATTCTGGATATGGCTTCAGCCAGGTTACCTATCTCATCTTTTGATGTTATCTGTATCTCTGCTTCAAGGTCACCCACACTGATCCTGTCTGCGGCTTCTGTCAGGTACTGGATATTTCGTGTAAGCCGGTATGCATATACCGCGATAATCAACGCCATGATGAGAGCTATGCCGGCAAGAATCCCCAAATTCACCTTAAGTGTCCAATTCTTAAAGTACTGGGCATCCTTTTTGAGTTTATTTGTCTTTTGCGTAAACTCATCCATATATGCAGTTGCCATCAGGGAAAAAGGCTTGCCTGGAATATCAATGGGAGAAATAGCCATATACTTCCTGCGTATTTTTCCATCAGGATCCTTCCACATGTAAGGGCCTGTGGATTCCTTCCTGCCCTGACATGCAGTAAGGACAGCGAAAAACTCATCAGCATATGGCCCAAGTGCTTTCCTGATCATATCTATATCATCAATACCTATAATATTGGGATTTGGATGAGCCCAGATCGTCCAATTCCGGCCCTTGTCGGGCTCAGGCTCCTGGATCAGGCAAGTATATCCGGTTTTCCCCACCCTCTGGACAGCGATGGAATTGAATACCGGATCATAACTGAAATCTTCCCTTGTCAATTCAGGGTGTGTCTCGAGGTATATCTTGCACTGACGGGCGACATCCCTGGCCTTTTGAAGGAGCTGCTCTTCGCCAGCCTTGGCAACAAGGTTTGTACTCTCTTCGGTGATCTGGGAAACCAAGCGATCCATCAAGCGGTACGTGATGTAACCAGACAACCCCATCAGAACAACAGGGATCACGAGAAAAAGAAGGAACATCTTGCCCCTGAGCCCTATCCAGCCCGTTATGCCTTCAGAAACAGCGACCCTTTCTTCTATGCTGGCAGTAGGGGCCGCTTCAACCTCGGCCGGAGCCTCCTCCTTGGGGTATTCTTCAGCTTCTTCTGCATAGGAGGGAGTTTCAACCTCCTCTGCGTAAGTGGCCTCAAAAGTATCCTCCTCAGCCTCTGCCGCTTCTAGAAGCTTCGAAAGACTAGCGATATGACCGCACTCGCCGCACCTGACCTTTACATCCTTCCCCTTTAATTTTTCTATCTTCTCGGGGTCCAGGTGATATACTTTACCACACTCCTCACAAATCACCGCCATGGTATTTCCTCCTTATCCAGAGTTCGACTTCCAAACCTATATGCATCACACGCAAGGAACAATGAAGCAATATCCTGTGCGTGATCAGTCAGGAACTGATTGCCATGCGCTATACCTTTATCTCCCGAAGTTTCTTTACCATGGCCTGCTGAAAGGCCACTTTTCTTTCCTCTCTTAATATCTGGCGGGCGAGCAGGTCAACCAATTCGGCAGCTCTGTGTGCGGGAAACCTGGCAGGTTCTTCACCCATGGCATTTATCTCGTCTTCAATAACCACGTCGGCTATGGGTCCCATTGCCCTTGACAGTTCAGCAGAAAGGTAGTTGAAAAAACGCCGGTCAAGAACAGGAATCGCTTCTTTTGCAGGCTCACAGAGTTTAAGCTGGTGAAGTTTCTGGATTATGATCCGCAAATCTTTCAAGGTCATATTAAGGGCCTGAGCCACCTTACCCAAATTCTTTTTGCCATCCAACTCCATTAAAACCTGGAGCATCCTGCTATCAAGTGAGACCTCACCAAGATCCGCTCTGACCGTTCGTTTCAATACGAGTTTTGATATGTCGCCTGCAAAAATATTGGCCATCAGTGCCGCCTCCGCATAAAAATATTTTTTTAAGTTTGCTATAACATAGGCCAAGCAACTTGCCTGCCGCCAACAATAATACCCACGCCCAGGAAAGACGAAGCCAGGCAACCCGGAAGACATTACCCTGAAAGCCTTTGAATGATGCCGAATCCCTTCCAGGTGTCCCATACAATATAGCCGGGTTCAACTAAAAGGGAGAATCAAGCACCAAGACTCTTCAGGATATGGTTTAACTTCCTGAACTCTTCCTGGATAATCTTTTTGACCTCGCCTATGATGTATTCGGCAAGTGCGTCTGTATCCTGCAAAGAAGCAGCTGGAGGAGCTGGCTTGACAGCCTCAGCCGCCGGAGGGGCTGCCGGCCTTGCCGCCGCAACCGCTGGTTCGCCGGAAAGCACTCTCTCCTTGAATTCCTTGAACTTCTTTATTTCGCCAGCCAAAATTCGCTTCTTCTGCAACTCATCCATGCCTTCTGTAGTGAGGACTTTTTCGAAGCTTTTAAAAACAGAGATAACGAACTTGATGGCATCAGGATGAGCCTTAGCCTTTTTGGCCTTGATATACTTCCCGATCGACTCATGGAGCTTTAAAAACATGGAGAGAATCTGATCACCGGCGTGAACCTTTTGTAGGCGCTTGACCTCCTTGAGGAACGCGGTCATGTTTTCATCGGTGATTTCCCAGTCAATGCCGAAGACAAGTCCCTTTAGCTCTTTAACAGGAGAATCATCCAGATCCGAGCTTGCGGTAACCGTCAACCCGGTTGTCTTTTTCGCGGGCTCCTTCGGAGTCGCCTCAGCTGTCTTCGCTTCTCCCCCCGGAGGGTCTCCTCCGTCATCTTCACCGAACAATTCATCTAACCGGCTGGAAACTTCGGCACCGATGTCGCCATCATCTTCTGTCTTCGCCAAGGTTTTACCTCCTATTCAAGTTTCTTCCTCAATGAACTGACCGTCAACGCTATAATTTTTTTCATTGTCGCAGCCACATTGTAGCCGCGGATAGCACTCGCTGGGAAAAAAGGGGCTTTAAGCCTGCTATTCAAATCCCTTTGCATGGTCTCTATGGAAAGTATGGGAATTCCCTCTTCTGCCAAGTCCCGTTTATTGTACTGCATAACCAAAGGGATATGAAAAATATTCTTGTTAAACGTCTCTAAGTTCTCCTTGAGATTCTGCAATGAACGTATATTCATCTCACGACGGAGGTCCATGGAATCCGCGACGAAAACAATACCATCAACCCCGCGAAGAACCAATCTTCGTGTTGCATTGTACTTTACCTGACCCGGAACGGTATAGAGCTGAATTTTAATACTGTATCCCTTGATCTCACCTATATCAAAGGGGAGGAAATCGAAAAACAAGGTACGATCACCATAAGTCTTGACCGTTACCATCTCGTTTAGAATACGCTTTTTGAATTTCTTGTTTATGTATTCGAGGTTGGTGGTCTTGCCGCCACGGCCGGGGCCGTAATATACGATCTTAACCTGAACCTCCTTTTTCTTTGGATTTATCAGCGCCAAACCCGTTTCCTCCGGCTCTGTCGTTTGTATAAAAAACCGTCTCCGTTAAATCCAACAATGTCATAATTCAAAATCATATTTTCGATTTTTTTGCCGCTGGTTTGTTATCCCGGTCGAAAACAACTTTTAATCTCAAATAACGTTCTGAATACGTTTGATGGCTTCAGCAACCTTTAATCGGAGAAAACCCAGAGAAACATTCTTGTTGAAAATCGTAAGCAGAAGAAGATCTTCAACTACTTTACTGAAATGAATACTCTCTTCTTCTCCCTTGTGAAAAAGGAGTGAAAATTCCTGCTCCCCGATGATATTCGCCATGGCGCTGACCGCCCCATAATTCCCGGCAGCAAGAGCGGCAAGGGAGTAAACATCGTGGCTGGCATCCCCGCTTTCTAGATTTACAATAACATTTCCAGCCAGATCCATCAGGATTACGCTCTGGACACCTAGATCGATCAGCTCTTCCTGCAGGATGTTTTCTATAGACTCAATCTGCTCCTTGGTGAAATCAATTGTAAAATCCATGGAATCGCTCCCTTTCGGTCAAGTGACCACCGCAAATAAATGGTAGGCCCAAACACATGCTGCAAACGTGATTTTTTGAAGAAAACATATATTATCTTTAACAGATACGCAATATTTTATTAAAAAAAGATTAAATATATCAAGACAAAAGCATCTTTATCTAAATATCCCTCCATGCCTGAGACCAGGAGACAACATAAATTTACCCGGCATCGCCGCTTTTCTGTTCAAAATAAAGATCAACAAGCCGCGCAGCAAGACCTGTATATTGAGAGACTTCAAGACCCAAAAGTCGATTACGCATATTGGGATCAATTTTTTCAAGGCTTTGCACAAATGTTAAAAGATCATTTCTTGATATTCTTTTTCCCCTTGTCAACGCCTTCAACCTTTCGTATGGGGAATCCTCCTTTGCAACGCGCATGGCTGTCTGTATAGCCTCGGCCAGCAATTCCGGATTGTTTTCAAGATCATCGGCTATGGCCACCGGATCTATCTCAATCTTTGCAAGCCCCCTGAGAGTACTCTTTATTCCAAGTATAAAATGCCCGAAGCATATGCCGAGATTGCGCAATACAGTAGAATCAGAAAGATCTCGCTGAAAACGTGATATCAATAGCTTATGGGCAATATGCTCCATCAGGGCAACCGCAATCCCCAGATTCCCTTCTGCGTTTTCAAAATCAATGGGATTGACTTTATGGGGCATAGTGGAAGAACCGACCTCCTTGTCTTTTGGCTTCTGGCGGAAATAACCAAGACAAATATATCCCCACATATCTCTATCCAGATCTATCATCACTGTAGCCAACCTAACCATTGAATGCAGAATCTCTGCAATATAATGATACGGATTTATCTGGGTTGTAAAAAAAAGGGGGACAAGACCGAGGCGTTCAGAGATGAATCTTTTCGAAACGTCTATCCAGTCTATATCAGGAAAAACAAAATAATGGGCATTGTAATTACCGGTTGCGCCGTTCATCTTGACGCTCACCGGAATCCCGGCCAGCTTTTCGGTTTCAACCTTCAAACGCCAGGCGAAATTAACCATCTCCTTTCCAACAGTGGTCGGAGAAGCAGGTTGGCCATGGGTACGGCCGATCATTGGAACAGTTTTGTATTGCAGAGCCAGATCTTCGATTTTTCCGAGTAACGATTCGAGACAAGAAACAACGGTCCTTTTCCCCGAGTTCATCATCAACCCGTATGCCGTATTATTGATATCCTCCGAGGTACAGGCAAAATGCACCCATCGGCAAAGATGAGAAAGGCCTGAATCATTAAGTTTCTTGTGGATGTAATATTCCACCGCTTTGACATCATGATTGGTTTCAGACTCAATCTCCTTTATCTCAACAGCGCCTTTTTCATTGAAATTTTTAAAGATAGCATCAATCTTACGGATCTTATCCTTGTCCACTGGATCCAATCCCAGATCATTTATCAAAAACTTCAACCATTCAATCTCCACAAAAAGACGCCTGTTTATAAGGCCGTATTCCGAAAAGACAGGAGCTATCTCCTCCACACCTTTTGCGTAACGACCATCTATGGGTGATAAGCTTTTTATTCCCATACAACTCCTTTCCTCTTCATTCCTGAATCTATAGTTGTTACCAGCAACTTGTAATAATCAGCAGCATTTTCCGCGGTGAAATCCAGAACTCTTTTCATGCCCGGGGGTGATTGCTGCTAATCATGAAAATTTACGAGATCATCATACATAGCTTACCCATATTACCCCGTCAGATCACCCTCCTTGCTTCAGACTGCTTGAAGGCACATATTGCGCCGGACGGTTTTCTTTTATATATTTTTTTATTCCCTCTATAATCGCGTCACACATTAGATCCTGATATGCCGGATCCAACAACCTTCTGCATTCACGACGGTTGCTTATAAACGATGTCTCGATAAGAATGGAGGGCATCTGGGCACCCAGCAGAACATAAAACGGCGCCTGTTTCACCCCCTTGTTCTTTATATAAGAATACTTCGCCTTCAACTTGCCACATATTGACTGCTGAATATATGCGGCAAGCCGGCTTGACTCATTGATTTTTGCATTCTGCATGAGATCATTCAAAATCTGCTGGAGCTCGCTGATGTTCTTTTCCGATGTAGCGTTCTCCCTTGCAGCGACAGCTATTGATTCATTGTCCGTTGTAAGATTAAGATAATAAGTCTCTATTCCATAAGCCCTGGGATTGCGCGACGCATTTGCATGGATGGAGATAAAAAGATCAGCCCTTTTTGTATTCGCAATAGCTGTTCGTTCCTCCAGGGTAAGATAGGTATCCCTGCTACGTGTCATTATCACGTCGCAACCCAGTTCTCTTTCCACCTTTTTCTTGAGCCTCTTTGCAATCGAAAGGACTATATCCTTTTCATGCACCCCCTTTAATGCGCCGGGCGCCCCATAATCCTTGCCTCCATGCCCAGGGTCTATAACTATCCTCCTCACCCCCAAAGCAAGCTGTCTTGCCAGTGATACAGCTTCCCCCTTGGGCGGACCGGTTTCAGATGGTTCTTTTTTTTCGGGGATTCCACGAACATCTATCACAATGCGGAAAGGATTTTTCAATGAAAAGATATTATAACTCTCAAACGACTTTATATCGACCACAACCCGAACCGTGTCAGGCGTGTATTGTCCGGCCCTGACATCCTTGAGAAGCGCGTCGTCAATGGGAATCATCTTTTTAATGTTTTTGCCCAGTATGGAATTTGATAAATCAACGTATAATCTCTGGTATTTTTTGTTTGATGATGGATCCCTGCGAAGGATATTGTTAGCAAAATCAGTCTCTCGTGTTGCGTCTATCACCACCCTTGTATACTCCGGATTCGACCAATAGCGGATATTTGTTACCTCGGTCATCCCGCCTGATCCATCAATCCGGGATGACTCAGCAGTTCCTGTACCTGTAACACCAGCTGTTATGCCAGCGATGGGGTCGTTATCCGGCTTCCGGGCGGAATCATTGTACTCCATGACTTTTTTTGCGTAAGCACTTGCGGGATAGTCCTTTATTAGACGCCGATGCAGCCTGCGTCCCGCCTCCAGATCGTCTGTATCCATGGAATAACCATACAACTCTTTATAAATTCTTCCCGCCATAAACAGGGAAGCGGCTGCATATTCTCCCTTTGGATCCGAGTCCAGAACATCAAGAAATTGCTCTATACATCGTTCCCAGTTTGTGCGGAATCTTCTTTTTTTTGCATCTTTACAAAGACCTTTGTAACACGCCATCGCATCATCGTACTTCTTGCCGGATCCGGTGCTACGCCGGATGGTGGCAGCCAGCCCCGATTTTATACGCCCTATCTGCTCAAGCCTGGATTCAGCTCTCTTTTTATACGCTGACGCCTTATATTCAGCTCCAATTTTTTTAAAAAGTTTTTCTGATTCAATGAGATCCTTTTTCGCGCCCGACACCTTATATAACTTCAGATACAGATC
>CAYVIE010000134.1:0-8688 GCA_964451355.1 uncultured Desulfobacteraceae bacterium | reverse complement strand
CAAGGCTGGAGCTGATTTCATTCAGACTCAATGTATCTATAACCTTGATAAATTTGAGAAGTGGATGCAAGGGGTTCGTGACAGGGGATTGCATAAAAAGGTCCATATCCTTGCAGGTATTACACCTATGAAATCAGCGGGTATGGCGCGGTATATGAAAAATCGCGTTCCTGGGATGGATGTCCCAGACGAGATTGTAAAAAGGATGGAAGGGGTTCCCAAGGAGAAACAGGCTGAAGAAGGGATAAAAATAGCTGTAGAATCGATACAGCGGCTCAAAGAGGTTGAAGGGGTTAGCGGATTTCATATCATGGCCATAGAATGGGAACAAAAAGTGCCTGAAATAGTGGAAAGGGCCGGGCTATTGCCGAGACCGGAAGTGTAGTTTTTTGTTTTTTTAGTGTGGCCTGGCTGACCCAAAAGAACAACCCAGGATTTCTTTACCAGTAGCCTATTGATTAATTTTACTAAATGGTTCATAGGGGTAGCTGCAGGAGTGTGTGAGTGAAAAATATTTGCAACATCTGAAAACTGGGTAATTAAACGAGTAACGAAAAAGACAAGGAGTAAAGGATATGGCCGATAAACTGATCATGATCGTCGATGATGATCCGGATCTGGTGGAAGCTGTTGCAATGAAGCTGGAATCGAAGAATTACAAGGTTTCCAAGGCTTATGATGGAGAGGAAGCTCTGGAAAAGATAAAAACCCGGAAGCCGGATCTGATGATATTAGATGTGATGATGCCTAAGAAAAATGGCTGGGCGGTTTGTAATGAGATAAAAACAAACGATGAATATAAGGATATAATCGTTGTGATGTTGACTGCTGTTGCAGATGCTGTGCCAACCACCAGCTATACCCATTATGACGGTATGACGACTCCGGCGGATGACTACATCCCAAAGCCCATAGATATGGACAAGCTCATGGAGATAATCAAGGATCATCTTGGGTCTTGATTCTGCTGAAACCATTTTGGATGCTTTTCCCGGCCGGAGTGTTGTGTCACCCGGCCGGATCTGTTTATACAGCATGAAATTATTCGTAATTATAGGGATCGGTAAGGGATGAACCGGATCCGTTTGAGCAGCAGGTATGTGCAAGTGAGTCAATACATCAGACCTTTTGGATCTGGTGTTCGCGTTCCCCTTTACCGGATGTTTGCTGCTGATCATATCAATATCTCGTTTTTATACTTGAACAGCATCGATTCCGTATGCAACATAACCTGCTGCATTGAGCATCAAAAGACCTCACATTCAGGTGGCTATGAGATTCCGGGGTCAGTAATTGAAATCAGCCCAGGTATGGGAACACTTTCAGTATATCCTCACAGGTTCAGCCTGGAAACCCTTTGTCAGATTATCCTGATGCTGGCGCATCCTGATAACGGTTTTCATTACATGGCCTCATCGAATTCAATGCTGGTATTCATCGTTGATTTCAATAAGCAGGAAAGGCTTGCCGCTCATCTTGCATCTTTGCTGGGTATAGAAGTCCCATCCGAAGGATTCAGGACATCGTGTGCATACGATGAAATTGCGGTTTCCCTTAAAAAGAATCCAGAAACAGTTGCAAGATATGTTGAAGAAAAGATCAGTACTTACGGGATAAAAGCGGAGGCTGGCAAGGTCCTGTGCCGCATGGAGCTTTTCCGAGGTAATGAAGCAGAATGGATGGAAATATTGCAATTTCTGTCGGCAGCCGGGTATCGCTTTTGCTATGCTTCTGCGGAGCGCAGGTCTGGCGGGCGGGTTATCGCTGATATTGTGCTGGATTCAGAGCGGATACATGATTTGGCGGAAGTGCAACAACTGATTCCATCAAAGAAGAATACCCCATGCTTTGATCTTAGGCTTGATCTGGGGCTAATATCATTCCAGGGACCTCATTTCGGTGACAGGTACGGGATTGCAAATGCTGTTTTTACTGCCTTGAGCAGGGGCTCCATACCTGTCTTGCTGGCGGGCTGCGTGGGTGCATCGGTTTCTGTGGTTGTGCCGTCTGAATGCGTGAATGAAGCAGTTTCTCACCTGTCTGAATTTTTTCAAACACCTGGTAATTGAGGAATTACTGGCTGGAAAGGCTTATTGCCGTTAGTCGTTTATTTATCACATGGAACCGTGAACCTTCGCCAGCGCACCCCGTGGGGATATGTTTCAGGTGAAAAAAACGATTCAACCATGTTGAAAATACGTGCGGCGGCTTCGTAAATTTTCATGATTAGCAGCAATCACCCCCCGGGCATGAAAAGAGGTCTGTTCTTCTCCCCGGCCCCGGAGGTGTTTTCACGGTAAAGTTCAGTCATAAATGATGATGGACTTGTTTCGAGTCCATCACAAATAACTTTATGGAAATATATCATTCCGGTCACGGATTCAGATACCAGTTTAGGTTTATAAGGTGAGCTAAATGAGAAAGCATCCCCAGAAAAGTGACAGTGAAGATATCAATTGGCGCTGGAAGGTGTTTGATTCTCTTTCCTACCCGACATTGATCATAAGACCTGATTATACCATTGTCAGTGCTAACAGGAAGTTTATAGAAAAATATAAAGAACAGGCAAAAGGGATTTGTGGGAAGAAGTGCCACCAGATTTTTTATGATACGGATACCCCGTGCAGAATTGAGAATTGTCCTCTTGTCGGGGTGATTTCTGAGAAGAAAGGCCATAATATAACATTACATATAGGTGATCGCTGGGAAGACCGCGTCTTTTCCCCTATACTGGATGACAATGGTGATGTCGCTTATATCATTGAAAGTATTCGGGATGTTACCAGGATCAAGCATATGGAGAGCGAGCTTTCCGGTATAAAGGAATTCATCAGCAGGGTTGTTCACAGTTCCGCCAGCGCTATTGTCGCGGCTGACCGTCACGGTAATATACAGTTGATGAACAGGGCCGCAAAGGAGCTGTTCGGCGTAGATGAGAAGAATAACAAGGTGATTAAAAGCGCGAAACAGCTTTATCCTCCTGGGATTGCAAAAAAGATCATGAGGATGCTCAGGGACGAGAGCATTGGAGGAAAAGGCAAGCTGCCGAGTACGGTTATAACCATATTAGATACAAATGGCCGCGAGATACCAGTGGAGATGAGCGCTGCGATTATTTACGATGAAGAGGGTAATGAAACAGCTACAATGGCCATATATAATGATTTAAGAGAGAAGCTCGAAATAGAAAAGAAACTCAAGGAGACTCAAAAGCAGCTCGCCCAGACTGAAAAGATGGCGTCCCTGGGCCAGTTGGCCGCAGGAGTGGCCCATGAAATAAACAACCCATTAACAGGAATTCTGATGTATGCCAGCCTGATCAAGGAACAGATAGATGAATCAAGTCCCTTGAGGGAGGATGTCGAGTGTATCATTGAGGATGCAAACCGGTGCAAGGATATAGTAAAAAGCCTCCTGGTCTACAGCAGGAGGACCGATTCCAGGCGCAGCATCATTCATGTGAACCAGCTTGTTGAACAGAGTCTGAAGCTGACACGCAATCAGAAGGTTTTTGGAAATATACGGATAGTAAAGGAGCTTGCAGATGAGATGATGCTGCTGAATGTAGATACGAACAAGCTAAGTCAGGTTATTCTCAATCTGGTGATGAATGCAGCAGACGCAATGGAGGGGAAAGGGACTTTGACTATCAGAACATACAGGGATAAGGCCCGTAAAAAGGTTTTCATTGAAGTCAGCGATAGCGGATGCGGAATCCCTGAAGAAAACCTTTCCAAGATATTCGATCCTTTTTTTTCTACCAAGTCAAAGGGGAAAAATACCGGGCTAGGCCTTAGTATAGCTTATGGGATCATAGAGGAGCATGGTGGCAGGATTTATGTAAAGGATACAGGGCCGCATGGTACAACATTTCTTGTGGAACTACCCATGTTTATACCCTCAGGGGAGGTAAATCCCTCCGCCGGGGAGTTATCCCGAAACAGTCAATGAAATGCGGACAAGCAATAATAACAAGGTTATAAAAATGAATCGCGACCATTATACGAAAAATAAGGGTACCGGCGGTGCGCTCCATAAGGTGGATCCTTTTTTCAAGACCAGGATACTCATCGTGGATGACGAGAAGAGGATACGAGATGTATGCAAGCGCGTTCTCGAACATGAAGGGTTTGATATAGATGTGGCCGAAGATGGTGAAACCGGACTTCAGAAGATAGAAGGCACCCATTTTGATATCATCCTCCTGGACCTGATGATGTCTGGCATATCCGGATTTGAGGTGCTATCAAAGGTCAAGGCCCTGCATCCGGATACCGTTATCATCGTGATCACCGGGTATGCCACCATAGAGCATTCCATCGAGGCGATGAAAAAAGGGGCGTTTGACTTTCTTCCCAAGCCTTTTTCTCCGGATGATTTACGAATGGTGGTAGGTAAGGCCATAGAATTTATACGTACGTTACAGGATATTGCAACGGAAAAATCCAGGATGAGGGTATTGATAAACATCCTGGCAGACGGTGTCCTTACGACCGATAACAACAAGGCCATTGCTCTTGCAAATCCCGCTTTTTTAAATATGATTCGCTGCAAGAAGAGCAATGTGACCGGTTGCAGTGTTGACGAAGTTGTACACCACCCAAGGCTTCTTGAAATGATAGACGAGGCCCTGTCCCAGGGACCCGATACCTTTGTAGAGTTGACGGATGAGATTACTGTCAATGACGGGGACCATGGAGAGGAGCGGATCCTTGGCGCAAGATGTATACCCTTCAGGGACAGGCTGTCACGGAATCTTGGAACTGTTACAGTGTTGAATGACATCACTACCTTGAAAAAACTCGATCAGGTCAAATCCGATTTCGTCTCTATGGTCGCCCATGAAATCAAAAGCCCCCTCAATTCCATACTCATGCAGATAGCGAATTTAATCGACGGTCTCGCCGGGGATCTTAATGAGAAGCAGAAACAGATTCTCTCCCGGGTTTCAGAGAGGATAAAATCCCTTGTCACCATGTCAGTAGAATTACTGGATCTGGCAAAGATAGAGTCAGGTTTGATCAATCAGGAAAAACAGGAACTGGATGTTAGGGAACTTGTTGAAAAGCAGGTGGAGTTCCACAAGGAAAAGGCTGCATCCAAGTCGATACGGCTAAGGTTTGAAAATTCCGCGGAGCCGGTACTTATGATGGGCAATGTGACCAATATAGAAGAGGTGGTGGCAAACCTGATCTCAAATGCGATTCGTTATACCCCCGAGGGAGGAGAAGTCAGGGTCTCTGTGGGCAGGGAAGATGGCAATTGTGTCATAACCGTTTCAGATACAGGTTATGGTATACCGGAGGAAGATATCGAAAAAATTTTTCAGCGGTTTTACAGGGTGAAGAACGAAAAGACACGGTTTATAAATGGGACCGGCCTTGGACTTGCTATTGTTAAAAGCATTGTAGAGGCTCACCACGGAAGGATAGAAGTCAAGAGCAGGCTGGACCACGGAACAAGTTTCAAGGTTGTTTTCCCAGGGCTTGTAAAGGATGCTTGATTCAGTTCTGTTACCGTGAAAAACCCCTGGAGCCGGGGTGAAAAACGGCCATACTTTAATGCCCGGGGGAGATTGGGGTCAGTTATTAAAATTCCTGAAACAGCGGAGACCTATCCATCACCCTTCATTTGGCATAAATTCAAATGATTTTATCCTCATCCCCTGTCGGGCCTGAACCGCCGCCTGCCGGATGACAGACTCGTAAGTCATGATTAGCAGGAATCACCTCCAGGTATGAAAACACGGCTGGTTTTCGATCCGGGCCGGTAGGCGTTTTCCCGGCCAAGTCCACCATCAAATCTTGACAACAAAATTTTATTGAGAGATAACTAAAAACTTTTAAATGAAGATTTTGAGAGGGGATTCCGCCGGGTCTTATTGTTTTTTAAAGACCTGGTTTTTTCCGGCGGCTGAAACAATAAACATATAATCGGGAACAGGCAAGGTGTTTTACATATATTCATTCTATATTGCAGCAATTATATCCATAATTGGTATCTCATACAGGCTGTTACACTGGTTTTCCAGGCATATCGGGCCCGAGGCAGCAAGGCACCCGGCTGGTAAACGGATACTGAACGTTTTTTATGGGATCATACGCACGCTTTTGGGGCCTGGGGTTTTCCGGCTGATCTGGACCCTGATTGTGGATCTTGTGTTGCAGATAAGGGTTCTGCGTAAAGATCCGCTGGGATGGATAATGCATATGCTGATATTTACAGGTTTTATGGGACTGCTATTGATGCATGCACTCCAGGATCAGGTATCAGCCGTTTTATTTGATTTTTACCAGCCTACTCTTAATCCATATTTGTTTTTGCGCAACCTGTTTGGCGTGATGGTCTTGGCCGGAATACTCACCGCCATTTTTCGCAGGAAAAAAAATACTACATTAAAACGGATTAGCACAAGGGCAGACAGGTTCGCACTCTTTTTTCTGCTTGTCATCATGTTGTCTGGCTATATGCTTGAAGCTGCCAAAATGGTATCCCCTTCGGTTTTTGCCAGGATGGTGGAAGACTATGCAGGATTGGATGCGGCTGACCAGGAAGTTGAACCTTTGAAATCCATATGGGCAGCTGAATACGGGGCCGTCTTTCCTGGTGAGGAACTATCGTTTGACCCTGAAACCCTGGAAGAAGGGCGTGATATGAATGAAACATATTGCGCCTTTTGTCACTCGAAACCTGGTTCTGCTTTTGTCTCCTATCCCCTGTCCCGGATTTTCGCACCTGGGGCCGGATTTCTTTCCACGGTCAGGTTTGACACTATATTATGGTATATACATTTCCTTTCATGCTTTGTGGGGCTTGCTCTGCTTCCCTTCACCAAGTTTTTCCACATTTTGTCCACATCCATGACAATGGCTATAAACGGTGTAATCGGCCAGAGTAAGTATAGTGCAGGATCTGCGGATTCAATATCAAAGGTCAACCGCCGCGCAATAGATCTGGACGGATGTACTCATTGCGGCAATTGTAGTGTCCATTGCTCTGTGGCTCCCGCTTTGGAGAGTATCAGCAATGCATTAATTCTTCCTTCGGAACGTCTGGCAGCAATAAAGGACCTGTCGTCTGGAAAGACTGTTTCAAGATCGATGCTGGAAAAGATCGCCCAGGGCAACCTGATATGTAGCCGCTGTAACAGATGCACAGAAATGTGTCCCTCGGGGTTGGACCTGCAGGATATATGGATTGCATTAAACAAGCAACTCGCAGACCTGGGTTGCCTGACGCCGGGTGAGGCAGTGCGCCAGGCTTATACCGGGGTATGGCGGAAGGAATACCCGGATAGGCTTGGGCCTGGTGAGCCGGGATTGCTCCGGAACCTTTCGACTGTCTCAGTCAGCAGGGATGATTTCTCAGAATGCTTGAAATGCAAAACATGTACCAATTCATGCCCAGTAGTGGGAAGCTATGACGATCCCGCGGCAGAGCTTGATCTTTTACCTCACCAGATGATGCATGCCCTTGGGCTTGGCTTAAAGGAGATGGTGCTGGGATCCAGGATGATCTGGGCCTGTGCCACATGTTATCTCTGCCAGGAACATTGTCCCCAGGGAGTCAGAATAACCGATATTTTTTACGGGCTTAAAAATCTGGCATATAGTGAAATAAGCAGATCCTCCGAAAAAGACGGATCTCAAGTATAGACGGGAGAAAAACAGAAATGCAATTTGCATATTTTTCCGGTTGCAAGATTCCTTTTTACCTGTCCCATTATGGAACTTCAACAAGGGCAGTATTGGAAATGCTTGGTGTGGAGCTGGTCCAGCTTGAATTCAACTGCTGCGGATATCCAATACGGAATCTCGACCACAAGGCGTATCTTCTTCAGGCTGCGAGGAACCTGGCGATTGCTGAGCAGAATGGTCTTGATATACTTACGCCTTGTAAATGCTGTTTCGGCAGCCTGAAGCTTGCTGCTCATTTCCTGGAGCAAGATCATGAGCTAAAAAGAGATATCAACTGTATCCTGGAAAAAGAAGGTTTGAGTTACCGCGGTCATGCAACAATCCGCCACCTCTTGCAGGTTCTTTCCCAGGACGTGGGCTTGGAAAATATCAGTAAGCAGATCAAATCGCCCTTAAGCGGCTTTAAGATAGCAGCCAATTACGGTTGCCATGCATTGCGCCCAAGTTCAGTAACTGGATTCGATGATCCTTTTTCACCGTCGCTGTTCGAAGATCTGGTTAGGGTCACGGGGGCTGAACCTGTGAATTGGCAAAAGAGGCTTGACTGCTGCGGAAGACCCGTGGCAGAGCATGATGTGCAGCTTTCATTGAGGCTCATGGAAAAAAAGCTGCAAAGCGCCTCAGAGGCCGGGGCGGATTTTATATGCACTGCATGTACCTATTGTCAGATCCAGTTTGATTCCGTATCTCAAACCCTGGTTCCTTCTGTTTTGTATCCACAATTGCTGGGTTTGAGCTTGGGACTTCCGGAAAAGCGTCTGGGGCTGGACGCTTATCCAGTGGTTAAGGCCAGACTGGGAAATTCAGTTCTTGCGTGATAAGCGGTGTTATTGAAAGGTACTAATCAATCACAAAGAATACCCGATGAATTTTAGTATGCCAGATCACCGAGTCTGTGGGGATACTATCCCGTAATCCCGTGTTGTTTTTCATGCCTTAATTAATACCATAAACCATCAGCTAAGCTGATGGTCCAAGCTTTGCTAAGCGT
>CAYVIE010000133.1:0-8857 GCA_964451355.1 uncultured Desulfobacteraceae bacterium | reverse complement strand
ACAGGCGGGTTCTATGAGTATGACAATATAACCGTGAGTGAGGACAGGATGTCTGTAATACTTGAGCTCACAGACGGAGGCGACGGTGATCTTATAAGCAATCCGGACGGTATGATACTCGATCCGTCTGGTCCTGGTTTTGAGATGCCTGTTGCGGGTTCAGATGACAATGGTGCGTGTTTTATAAAAACCATTGAGTGAGGTAAGCTAACTTGTTGATTCCCGGGCATACGTATGTGTGTAAGTGATGAGACCGGGCCGGGTGGTATACGCCGCCCGGCCCGGTTTGTTTTCAGGAAAGGAGCATCTGCATGACGTTTCCCAAAATTGGCACACGGATTCTGCTGTCTTTAATAATGTTTTTTTGTGCTATCTGGCTGACAGGCTCAATGGACGCCCGGGCTGAGACCGATATCCAGCCAATGTCGGGCAGCAAATCATGGATAAATCCAGCATACAGGGATCTTGTCTCAAGGTTGCCCAAACCTGTACCCCGGCCGATTAAGCCGTTTGGGAATGAAAATGATATACCGGTGGCAGGATCGATCCAGGAGACAGCGCAGTTGTTGCATGATGAAATGACAGCAAGAAAGACAGAATTTTCATTTATAATGCGTTTTGAATTCGACTTCGATGATGTCGAGATTCTTCTGGACGAAGCGTATTATACAGGGGTGGCCACAGACGATTACCTTTATTATAATAACCTTTCATGGGGAGCGAAATGGACAGGATATCCAGGTGATGTCACCGTGGAATTTAGTGCGCAATATCATACAACCGCTGAGCAAGAGGCATCCATAGATGAATGGGTGAGCACAAATATTAACACAATAATAGCCTGTGCCTACGATCCCGAGGACAAGGAAAAGAAAATACACGACTGGATCGTTTCAAATATAGCCTATGATACCGATTACGGAGATCAGAGTTACAGCGCATATGGCGCCATATTCAACCGCAAGGCTGTGTGCCAGGGATATAGCCTGCTGGGTTACAAATTACTTATGACGGTTGGAATCCCGGCAAGGATTATCGACAGTGAGGATATGAACCATGCGTGGAATATGGTAAATTTGTGCGGACATTGGTACCATCTGGATATGACATGGGATGATCCCATTCCCGATGAGCCGGGCCGTATTTTATATGATTTTTACAACCTTTCAGACACTGAAATATCAGAAGCTGATCCGCCTCATTACAATTGGATTACAAGCGCTCCGGCAGCTCCTGATAGTTATACAGAAGGTGTTTGTTCTGGTTACATAAAGTCCGGTGACATGAACGCTGATGGGAGTATCACAATTGCTGATGCTATTATCGCTCTTCAGGCCTCGTGTAACCTGGATTTCGCATGCCCGCTTCCCGCTGACGCCGATACGGACGCTGACAATCGTATCGGGATCCGGGATGTCTTGTATATCCTTTCCTTGTGTACCCAGGCGAGATGAGTCGGTTTCCTGGTGTAAGCAGATTGCCAGCCGCGTTGATTCCCTTGACACAAAGCGTTTTTTGAGTTTTAGATTACCGTGAAAATCTGCAGGGATAGGGAACATAAGTTACATATTTATTGATCCGGGATGGACTGGTTATAATATGGCAGCACATCCAGCCTCCCGGTTTTATTCTTTATATAACGATTTTTTTCCAGTCAGGAGGCATGTTCCATGCTTATTGTTATGCGCAGGGATGCGACGCAGGCCCAGATAGATTCAGTTATCAAAGCGGTTGAGTCCATGGGCTACAAGGCCAGGCCCATTCCCGGGGGGGATCGTGTATCCATAGGGGTCCTTTTCAACAAGGAGGCGGTGGATCCCAATCTGTTTGCCGGTATGCCCGGTGTCAAGGAGGCTATCCCTGTTACCCGGCCATATAAGCTGGTAAGCCGTGAATTTCATCCCCAGGACACGGTTATAGATGTCTCGGGTGTGGAAATAGGGGGAAGCCGATTTGTTATCATCGGTGGGCCGTGTGCTGTTGAAAGCCTGGATCAGACCCTTGCGATTGCCGAGGCGGTAAAGCAGGCCGGTGCTGACATGCTTCGAGGCGGGGCTTTCAAGCCCAGGACATCTCCATACTCGTTCCAGGGGTTGGGGGAGAAGGGCTTGGAGATTCTCGCACATGCCAGGGAACGCTTCGGACTGCCATTTGTGACCGAAGTTATGGATGTCGAACATTTTGATCTCGTTGAATCATATGCGGACATGATCCAGGTGGGAGCGAGAAACATGCAGAACTTTCCGTTGCTAAGGAGGGCCGGGGAGTCGCAAAAGCCTGTATTGCTGAAGAGAGGTATATCCGCAACCCTGGATGAATGGCTCATGGCGGCGGAATATATTCTTGCCGAAGGGAACCCCAATGTTGTCCTATGCGAGCGTGGCGTAAGGACCTTTGTCCGCCATAGCAGGAACACCTTGGATATTTCAGCAGTTTCAGTTGCGAGGCGTGAAAGCCATCTTCCCGTTATTGTTGATCCGAGCCATGCCGCCGGTTTCAGGGACCAGGTCATGCCCCTTGGCCTGGCAGGCGCGGCAGCGGGCGCCCATGGCCTCATGGTCGAGGTCCATCACAATCCCATGACCGCGCTGTGCGACGGTGGGCAGGCTCTGGAGCCCGATGATTTCGCCATGCTTTGTCGCCAGGCCAGAGGAATAAAGCAGATTCTTGATAATACGGCATAAATCTGTCCCGGGATTTATCAGGTAATGAATGCTTCAAAACAAGGAGTCAGCATTGGTTGATGTCAAGCGGATAGAGATAAGTGGACAAACTGGGGATTGCGTGATCAGCATTGGGGAAAGGCTGGAAAACCTTTCATCTTATCTGCCGGATACAAGGTTTTTTATCGTTACTGACAGGAATGTATATAAACTGTATGGCGACAGGTTCCCGGATGCCGAAACGATCAAAATCGGCTGCGGTGAGCAAGTAAAAACCCTTGAGACGGTTTCCATGATATATGAACGGCTTGTATCCCTTGAAGCGGACAGATCTTCGTTTCTTGTGGGGATAGGTGGAGGAATTGTATGTGATATCACCGGGTTTGTCGCATCGACATACATGCGTGGGATAGGGTTCGGCTACGTTGCGACAACTCTTTTAGCCCAGGTAGACGCATCTGCCGGCGGAAAGACAGGTGTCAATTTCCTGGGATACAAGAATATGGTCGGTACCTTTTGCCAGCCGCGTTTTGTCATATGCGACCCTTACCTTCTTTCCACCTTGCCGCCGCGCGAGCGGGCCTGCGGTTTTGCAGAAATAATCAAACATGCTCTGATAGCTGATTTTGACGCATTTGTTTTTCTCGAGAAAAATTGCCGGCATGTGCTAAATCTTTCCCCGGAAATCATGTGCGGCATTATCCATGATTCGGTTTCCATTAAGGCAGCCATTGTCAATATAGATGAAAAGGAAAAAGGTAAGCGAAGGCTGCTGAACTTTGGCCATACCATAGGGCATGCCATAGAAAAGACTACCGGGCTGGGGCACGGAGAGGCGGTGAGTATAGGCATGGCCGCTGCTGCGAGAATCTCAGCCCGGCATGGGTATATATCGGATAGTGATGCTGCAAGGATAGAAAGCCTGCTTTCAGCCTATGGCCTTCCTGTTGTGTTTGATATTGATTCCAGTGCGGTCATAGACGCTGTTTTACATGATAAAAAACGCGAGGGCGATCATATTCATTTTGTTTTACTGGAATCCATAGGCCATGCGTTTGTTAAACCGATATCCATAGAATCGCTTGCTGAGACCATAATGCATATGAGCGGTTAGGGCCATAGGTTCGGGCTGCTACATGTTTTCCATGTAATATAGTGCAGGTGCTATTCTCTCTTTCTTGCATACAGGGCAGCGCCCCGGCTTTGTAAACTTTTTTCTCGCCTCGAACCTGTAACCGCATGCAATACATTCGGCAGGCATGATCACAAGGCGCATTCTCGTATGCCTTAATGTTTTTTCAATATGTTGCATGTGGGCAGATATTTCTTTCTCACTGATTCTGAGTCTTTTGCTCAAGCCTCTGGCATCTATGGGGCCTTTTCCCAGGATTTCCATCATTGCCTGTCTTATGGTCTTTTTTGTATGGGGGCCCATTGCCTGTCTCCATGGGGAAAGATTTTTCTTGTACCTGCAGCAGTCGTTTATATCCTTTGGAGCTGCATCTTTGCACATTCATACCCATGCTTGATAAGGCTTTGCGCCTGACCGGGTGAAAAATTAAGAAGGGATTTGAATCCGAGCATTTTTGTCGGTGCTACAGCATATATGGAAGCCCCCCTGGATGCGAGTTGCAACTGGGGTGAATCGGTGGTGGGTGTCTGGTGAACAGGCGCGTCCGGGAACGATTTCCATGAAGTATCAGGTAGGCTTAAGGAGTATGAGCCCAGAAGTAACTGTTCAAATATAAGTTCAGCCGCTTTTAGGGCGGTTTTCGGTGGTTCTTGCGCGAATTTTCCCACCGGAGAAAGTAGAACCACGATAATCTCTTTTGCGCCTTTTTCCAGGGCGGGCTTTATGGGGATATTGGTCATCACGCCGCCGTCCCAGTAAGGTTTGCCGTCAATTTCCTGCCAGGGGAAGAGCATCGGGATGGCGGTGGCAGCCATCAGGTGTTCGATTTTGATGGCATTGTTGCTGAAGTATTTGATCTGTGAAGTTTCAAGGCTGATCGCGGTAATAATGACCTCGATGTCTGATGCGCGCATGGCAGAAAAATCCAGGTGTTTTTCCAGGAGTCCATACAGGGGTCTGGTGTCGGAAAACGGGGAGAACGCTGACCTGGAAGTGAGCGCCTTGATGATCATAGGCAGGGTCACACGGTACATTTTTTTTCTGTGATAGGTTTTCCACAAGTGGATCATTTTTTCAATTCCCATGCCTGACGCATAGGCCACCGCATTGACCGCGCCGGCGGATGATCCACATATCATATCGGGCCTCCAGCCCTTTTCTTCCAGAAATTTCAAAACACCTACCTGAAATGCGCCGCGCCCGCCACCTCCGCAGAGTATCAAGGCCCTTTTGGGTTTATCTCCTTTGCTCATATGCACCCCGTTTTTTATACAGTGGTTGTTGATTGATTTCTGATGGATCCTTCGTTATTCGCCATGACATTTGATTGGAGCATCACGGTCAATCCTGTTTTATTAATATAATATCCTGAAATTATAGACAAAAAAAAATGAAAAAAAATATAAAAAAAGGGCTTGACAATTGACGCAGCGCGTCATATATTCCCGCCATAACGCAACGCGTCATAAAAATGTTTTTTTTACAAGTGTATTTTTAATCAATTTAAACTCTATTTAGCAAGGAGGAATGTATCATGACCGCAAAAGAGACTGAAGTAAAAAAGGTTGAAACCGAAGAGAGCATCACGACAAAAATTCAGAAAACCGCTGATTCCATGGTGGAGAAGGTGAAAGAGTACAATGAACAATACGTTGTAAAGACTGTGGACAAAGGCCGGGAAATGCTCAAGGAGTACAATGACAAGTATCTCGCAAAACTCGTGGAAAAAGGGAAGAAATATGTTGACGGCCCGTACCAGAAGGTTAGCAAGATCATCGATGACATGGTTGAAAAGGGGCGCACCATTGAAAAGGATACCATGAAACGCGTTGAAGAATATGTCACAAAGGGCCGTGATTATATTGTAAAGCTTCCAGTGGTCAAGGAAGTGGAGAAAAAGGTGAATACCAGCCTCAAGGCGATTCCTGGGATGATCAACCTCCCCGGCAAGGAAGACATTGAAAGGCTTACCAAGGCCATGGAGACTCTTAATGCGAACATCGAAGCGTTGAAGAAGCAGAGCGCATCCTGATTCTCTTCGTTGTCGGGCGGCAGGACTTGCTTTTTTCTGCCGCCCCTTTTATATTAACAATGATATTTTTTTGATGCTTCCGGCCGGACTGGCGACTTGCCGGGGCATTTCTTCGTTACCAACATCCCAAAGGAGGGCGCCATGTATCAGATCAAGCGTTATGCCAATGGCAGATTTTATGATACCGTTGCAAAGAACTACATAACCCGGGCGCAGATCGCAAAGCTTCTCAGGACCAAAAAAGATGTTGTCATTTATGACACCAAGGCGAAGAAAGATATAACAAAGGATATTGTAGCCCAGATAGAGGCTAAGAAAAAGTCTAAACAAAAAAGGAAACCAGCCAGGAAAAAGGAAGACGCCCTTTCCGGTTTCACTGCTCTTTTTCGCAAAGGAGGCGATGCGCTTTTCGACTATGGAAAGAAATACGCCTCCATGTGGCAGAATCTTGTCACGCTTTCAAAGGATGAAATTGACCGGGTCATTGGTATGCTGGTTCGTGACAAGAAGATAAGCGAAGCTGATGGAAGCCGCCTGAAGGCTGAAATAGAAAAATACCGTGAATCAGTCCAGCGCTGGATAATCCGCAATATAGATAACCGAGTAAATGAAATATTAAACAGGATGAACCTTGCAAGCAGGGATCAGATACTTGAGCTCACGGCAAAAATAGATGAGCTCAACAAGAAAATATCCTCATTGGAAAAAGGTGCCGCCAAGAAGAAAAAAACACAAAAATAGAGTCCTTTGCTGAGCCCTTAGATACTTGTTTTCCTCTGGTGCTGATTTAGCATTAAAATATTATTTTGTTGGAGAGATCAAGTTTTTTTCGAGTGACAATTGCGGCGAATAATTCACATATACTCTCTATCAGCAAAGATGTTCATCCTGGATTTTTGAAACCGTGGGTTGCAGCAGGCGAAATCCTGGTTTTGTATGAGTCATACTCTCCTAGACGCTCTTTTTGAACAAAGACTCCTTGTCGTTGCGGGCAAGGGAGGCTCTGGAAAATCCACGATCGCACGCGCTCTTGCTTGCGCCGGCGCATTGCTCGGCAAACGGGTTATGCTTGCCTGCTGCAGTGATACTCCAGGGCAATACAATCATGCCGGTATTCTCTCCAGGGGGGGCGGTTCTCAAGAAGCCGGAAAGGCCCTATACGAGAGAGCCTGGATAAATCCAAGAGATGTTCTTGCCCGTTATGTCCACGGCCATGTAAAGATCCGCAAGGTCTCTTCCAGGATAACGGAAAGCCGCCTTTTCGGATTATTGGTGGATGCATCCCCTGGTTTAAAGGAGATGATGATCCTGTCATCTCTTGTCCGTTGGGCTGGCGGCATGAATCCACCGGATGAGAAGGGTATTTTTGATACTGTTGTATTCGATGCTCCGGGCACTGGACACCTGATTTCAATGCTGGAAGCACCGGCCAGGCTTTCGCTGATGCTTTCTGCCGGCCCCCTTGCTTCAATGGCAGAATCTGTCCTCTCGTTTATCCGGAATCAACAAAAGACTTCTCTTTGTATTGTAATGACACCAGATGATTTATCAGTGTCCGAAGGACTGGATTTATTCTCCCATGCCTGTGGAAGCATGAATATCAAGGTGGCTTGTGCTTTGTTCAACAGGGTGTATCCGGTCCTCTTCACAGAAGAGGAGACCGAAACCCTTGATGCTATTCATATTCCCTCGGCTGTCCATGCGCCTGCATCCTCTTTAGAAAGTTCTTTCTCAGGTCCGAGGTCAGATGGGCCTTTCGACATAACCATGGAAGCAGCCGCCCGTTATGCGAGGAAACAGAAGCAGCAACAAGTCGTGATATCACGATTTGTAAAAGAGACAGGAACCGAGCCGATACAGGTGCCCGAGTTGTTCGGCCGGGATCCCGGGGATGACGGGTTTATGGGGATTGCCCGTTTGATCCTGGGTGACCTTGCCTGCAATATGAGCGGTGAAGCGTTATGCCTTGGCGCATAGGGGAAGATGACGGGCCGGAAATAGTGGTATGTTGTGGAGCCGGGGGTGTGGGAAAGACAACCCTCTCGTGTATCCTTGGTATCCATGCCGCTCTATCAGGGAAAAAAACCCTTGTCCTGACCATAGATCCAGCAAGGCGCCTTGCTGACGCCTTGGGCATTGGCAGTATTAAAGGTGAGCCTGTAAAAGTAGCTCTTCCCATTGCTTCAGGCTCCCATGGATCACTTCATGCCATGATGCTGGATCCTCGCAGTATGTTCGATTCCATAATAAACAAGTACGCCCCGCGTCATCTGGCTGAAAAGATTCTTTCCAACAGGTATTACAGGCATATCGCCGATAATATGGCCGGGATCAACGAATTCATGGCCGTAGAGGCTGTTTGTTCACTTCATAATTCAGGCAGGTTCGATCTTATTGTTCTGGATACTCCTCCGAGCGGGCGTGCAAGGGATTTTCTTGATGCTCCGGACAGGCTTTCTTCCCTGCTGGATCATCATTTTTTCAGGTTGCTTGTCAATCTCGATTCAAAAGCCGGGAAATGGTCAAGGATTCTGTTCAGAATTGCTGCTGGGCCGGTTCTGGCCGGAATGGGGCAGGTAGCGGGGAAAAAAGCAGTTTCGGATCTTTTGGCTTTTTTAAGGCTATTTTCCGGTGGTATAGCTGGTGGTTTCAAACAGCGTGCCATGAAAGCCAAGGCTTTTTTTGAAGACGATAAAACCGCCTTTGTTCTGGTAACAACACTAGAGCATGTTCCGGTGGAAGGCGTGCTCGATTTGTATGGTTATATCAAGTCACGTCGTATGAATGTGGCAGGCTTCATAGTAAACCGTGTCAGTCCTTTTTCCGTTCAACGCGCCGGATCCGGCAACGTTGCTGAGGCCGCTTTTCATTGCAGTCGGTCTGGAAACATAGGTGCTGGATTTGAAGAGAAGATGAGAAAAGCGTGTATGTTAATGGAAAGTGAAGCTGATATGGAGAGAAGGCAGCTGTCTGTTTTGATGGAATCCGCAACGGGCGAGCCTGTGTTATGTATTCCTGATATGGATATGC
>CAYVIE010000132.1:0-8947 GCA_964451355.1 uncultured Desulfobacteraceae bacterium | reverse complement strand
CGCTGTTGAACTGGCTAAAAAGATTTTCGGGAGCCTGAGTGACAAATCAGTCTGTCTTGTGGGGGCCGGAGAAATGGCGGAACTGGCGGTGGAGCATCTGGCTGCGGAAATCGTGCAGGGAGTTATATTTGTCGCAAACAGAACATTCACCAAAGGGCTGGAGCTGGCAAAGCGTTTTTCAGGAAAGGCGATTCGAATAGAAGAGTTACCCGACATTTTAAAACAGGTCGATATAATTATCAGTTCCACAGGGGCGCCGGGCTATATCATAAGGCCGGATCAGGTAAAATCCGTAATGAGAGCAAGGAAACAAAAACCCCTCTTTTTCATCGACATAGCTGTACCCAGGGATATAGATCCCGGTGTAAACCGGCTGGAGAACATCTATCTTTATGATATCGACGACCTCCGCGGAATTGTTGAGGAGAACATGGCCTCAAGAAAGGCGGAGTCGGCAAGGGCTAACAGGATAATCGACGAGGCTGTAATACGCTTCAGTCAATGGCTGGATTCATTGGACGCAGTACCCACAATCAAAGATTTCCATGCAAGGCTGATGGAAATCATAGAGGGTGAAATCGAAAAAACAGCCCATCTTTTATCCCTTTCCCCCCGGCAAAAAGAAGGATTGCAAAGGATGTCAGCCGCTATCTCCAAGAAGATCCTACATCAGCCCGCGTCATTCCTGAAAGACCCGGGCGAACACCATAACAAAGCCATGTATATATCTGTTTTGAGAAAAGCGTTCGGATTAGACGATGAAAAGGAATCATAAACCAATACCAGCACCGCGGTTTCGACCAAAGCTGAAACAGGCGGATATAAGCTTTCTTTTATTGAGGATATCACTGGCGGTCAGTGATATATTCTTGCAGTAAAAAGTTCTTTACAAATGGAAATGTTGTGTTATCTATTAAATCCTTTTTATTGCTATATCATTCATTGTTTATTAAGTGAACTGCGGTGGAACCCGCCTTATGCAAGACGGGTGATTTCCGGCGTTTAATCTCTTAGATTGCACTGCGTGCGGTTTTTAACTTGATTATATGTTGGCGAGAGGCGACACGATTTAATTTATTAACTACGCCCCGGGCAAAAACGGCTTTACAGGTGAATCAATGGATGAAAAAGAACTGGCATACTTCAAGGAAATCCTGACTCAGCGGCTTGAGGAACTCCTCCAGCACGCGGACGGAACAGTCTCTGAAATGCATAATTCAAAGGGGAACTTTCCTGATCCCACAGACCGGGCGACATTTGAAGCTGAGCGGAGTTTCGAGCTTCGCATCAGGGATCGCGAGCACAAGCTGATAAAAAAGGTCAGGAAGGCCTTGCAAAGGATCGAAGATGGCTCATTCGGAATATGTGAAAAGTGTGGTGATGAGATCGATATAAAGAGGCTCAAAGTCAGACCCGTAACAACTTTGTGTATCAGGTGCAAAGAAAAAGAGGAGGCCATGGAAAGGGCCCTTGGATTGTAATGGGAAAAGAATAGACCTGCACATACATTCCACGGCCTCGGACGGAAGCCTCAGCCCGGAAGAAATCGTAACAAAGGCATACGATCTGGGATTGGCGGCTATATCCATTACTGATCACGATACCGCAGATGCTGTTTTGCGCCTTACCTCCTTTGACTTCCCGCCAGGGCTTGAATTCATTTCCGGGATCGAAATAAGCGCTGCATTTCCACCTCCCTTCAATGTCAATGGAAGCATCCATATACTCGGTTATGGATTCGATCCGGAAAACACCTGTCTTGACAGATTTCTTGCCCTGCAAAAAGCTGAACGGAAGCGAAGGATCCCGGCCATAATAAAAAAACTAAACGACTCAGGCATACCCATAACCGCCACCGGTGTTTCCAGGTTTTGCAATAAAGACGAGATATCCCGGCCTGATATTGCGAGATTCCTGGTGATGAAAGGGCATGCCGCCAGCATGGACGATGCCTTTGCCCGTTTCCTCAATCCAGGCGCACCTGGATACGTGGATAAATACAGGGCTCCCGCCCGAAAAGCTATTGAGACCATCCATTTGGCAGGAGGGATATCTGTTCTGGCCCATCCCGGCATTATTGAAAAAGAAGAAGGCATACCAGCGATTGACCTGATCAAACGGCTTATCCCCCTTGGACTAGACGGAATCGAGGCATACTATTCCGGGCACTCAGAGGATGAGACAGAACTGTATCTTGGCCTGTCCAAAAGCCTTGGGCTTATCCCGACCGGGGGATCAGATTTCCACGGTTCCGCCACACCGGAAATAGAGATGGGCTCCGGTGGCAGCGGCCTTGGCATCCCTTATTCAATTCTCTCTGGCATAAAAAATGCGTTAAGAAAATACGGCGGCAATCGTGGTTAACAATATGAATTTTGAACAACGCAAGATAAGCAAGATTTCATACCTGGCTCAAGTATCCAGGGTAAAATAAAAGCAAAGGGTTTTGCGTATCATCATGAAGAATAAATTCAAGTCAGCCAACAGCATTGAGTGTGACAGGAAACGGCAAAAAAATGCCAATAAATGTCTGCCTGACGTAACAGAACTGGAAGCCGAGCTCGACTACAGGTTCAAAGACAAAAACCTCATAATCAAAGCCCTGCGCCATCGTTCGTACGCAAATGAGCAGGCAAAAAATGTTGAAAACAATGAGCGCCTGGAATTCCTCGGCGATGCTGTACTCGGGCTTGCCATAAGCCATGGACTCATGGAACGGCTGCCGAATTTTCCTGAAGGCGTCCTTTCCAGGATCAGAGCCCAGCTTGTAAGCAGTTCCACGCTAGCCGAAATAGCGAAAAGAATAAATCTCGGCCGGTTCATACTCCTGGGGCGCGGAGAACTCCTCAGTCATGGAGAACAGAAGCCATCTATCCTTGCGGACACGATGGAGGCCGTTTTTGGCGCTGTATATTCAGATGGTGGATTCGACAAAGCACTATCTGCTATTTTAAAAATTTACGAACCATTACTTGCCGAAATAAAAAAGAAGTCAATAAACGAATATATAACTGACTATAAAACATTACTGCAGGAACTTACCCAGGAAAGATTCCAGCAGCTTCCCGAATATGAGCTTACAGACGCCCAAGGGCCTGACCACGACAAAACATTTTCTGTCTCTGTCATAATCCCGGTCGGCAGGTTCAATGGTACCGGAAAAAGCAAAAAAGCCGCGCAACAGGATGCTGCACGGAGGGCTTATGAACACCTTACAACCAAATGACCAGTCCCTTGCGACACGCCCATTTATCATCCCCATCTTTATTCCCCATATGGGTTGCCCGAATCGCTGCGCGTTTTGTAACCAGAATACAATATCTCAAACACCTGCCAGGGAGATTAAACCAGATGATATAATCCGGCAGATAAGCAGGTTTCTGGAATACAAGGGGAAAAAGCGCAAAGATGTTGAAATCGCTTTCTTTGGGGGTAATTTTTTGAGCCTGCCACAGGATTTCATGAAGGAGTGCCTTGATATCGCATCAGGCTTTGTTGAAAAAGGAGTCGCCAGGGGAATACGCTTCTCGACACGACCGGATTCTATAGACGAAAAAAGCCTGCGCTTCATAAGAGACTATCCTGTTTGCGCAATCGAAATCGGGGCTCAATCAATGGACGACAAGGTCCTGGCTCTCTCCCAGAGAGGCCACAAGGCGTCAGACACTGTTGCAGCGGTTCTGGAGCTAAAAAAAAGGGGTTACAAAACAGGCATCCAGCTCATGACAGGCCTGCCCGGCGAATCATATACATCCTTTATATCCTCTGTCCGGGATATAATGCGCCTTGAACCTGATTTCATCAGGCTTTACCCAACCCTTGTTGTAGAAAAAAGTTTACTGGCGCGCTGGTTTACGGCTGGATACTACAGGCCGCTCCCTCTCAAGGAAGCTGTATCAAGAGGCGCTTTTCTCCTTTCCGAATGTATCACACGAAATATCAGGATAATCAGGATGGGGCTGCAGATCGATTCTGAAACGAAAAAAAGTATAATCGCCGGCCCGTGGCACCCCTCGTTCGGTGATCTGGTTATAGGAGAATACCTCTTCCAGAGGATTGTCTTGCTCATTGCCGACAGGGTCGGCATTTGCAGGAATAAAGATTCAGATCCAAGCAGATTACAGGATAAACAGAATGAATTCCTCTTTGGAACTGTCTCGCCCAACACATACGGGCATCATAATGCAGGTGGACCCTTCTGCGCCAAACGTTTCCATGTAGAGATATTGGTCTCGCCGAAAAGGATAGCCAGTCTCAAAGGGAAAGCCAACAAAAACATAGAAAGGCTGGCCTGTTTCTTCCCCCGTATCACTTGGGCATTAAAAGCTGACCCGTCTGTCGGAGAATTTGATGCCCGAATTGAGGATTCAGCCCCGGTTATACCTGCTGCACAAACAGCAGAGGGCCGCAAACCTTTATTGCGGCCCTCCTGATAGATTTATCGATTTCAATTTTCCAGCCGGGAAAAGATTATCTCGTTTCCCTGCGCATCGACAAGTATACTACTTCCCTCTGCGAACTCACCCTTCAACAGGCGCAAGGCCAAGGGATTTTCTATCAGTTGCTGGATGGTTCTTTTCAAAGGTCTTGCACCATAATTCGGATCATATCCTAGCCTTGCAATCAGATCCTTGGCGGCATCGGTCAATTCAATGTTTATCTGCCTTTCAGCCAGTCTCTTCTTCAACCGCTCAAACTGTATCTCCACGATCTTTCTTATCTGATCATGGGTTAAGCTGTGGAATATGATAATCTCGTCTATCCGGTTTAAAAATTCAGGCTTGAATGTCGACCTCAACAGCTGCATAACCGCCTTTTCCATCTCCTCGTAACGATCCGGCCCATACTCCTGGATCATCTGGCTTCCAACGTTTGATGTCATGATGATAATGGTGTTCTTGAAATCGACCGTTTTCCCCTGTCCGTCTGTGAGACGGCCATCATCGAGTATCTGGAGAAGTACGTTAAAAATATCCGGATGCGCTTTTTCAATCTCGTCAAAAAGGATAACTGAATACGGCCTGCGCCTGACAGCCTCGGTCAGGTATCCACCTTCCTCGTAGCCGACATATCCCGGAGGAGCACCTATGAGACGCGCAACCGAATGCTTCTCCATGTACTCGGTCATATCAACCCTTATCACGGCTTGTTCGTCATCATAGAGGAATTCCGCCAGGGCCTTTGCAAGCTCTGTTTTACCCACACCTGTGGGTCCCATGAAGATAAACGATCCTATGGGCCTGTTCGGATCCTGCAAGCCTGAACGCGCGCGACGCACCGCATTGGCAACAGCGATAATGGCCTTGTCCTGCCCCACTATCCTGCGCTTCAGGCGCTCTTCCATCCTGATCAGTTTTTCTCTTTCGCTTTCGAGCATCTTGGATACCGGTATACCGGTCCACTTGGAGACGATCTGGGCTATATCCTCGGCATCGACCTCCTCTCGAAGCATTTTGGTATGCTTCTGAAACTCGATCAGTTTTGCATTCGCCTCATCAAGCATCCTTTTCAACTCGACTCTCCTGCCGTATCTCAGCTCGGCGACCTTCTCGAGGTTTCCTTCCCTCTGGGCCTTTTGCTCTTCAATCTCAAGCTGATCGAGTTCAGACTTGATGCTCCTGATCTTCTCTATAAGCTCCTTTTCCTGCTGCCAATGGGCGGAAAGCCGGTGAAGCTCCTCGTTCAAGGAAGCCAGCTGTTCTTCGATCTTTTCAAGACGCTTAACAGATGCATCGTCAGACTCCTTTTTCAGAGCCTCGCGCTCTATTTCAAGCTGGGTGATCTTCCTTTGTATCTCGTCTATTTCGGCCGGCTTGCTGTCAATTTCCAGGCGGAGCTTGGAAGCTGCCTCATCGATCAGGTCAATGGCCTTGTCCGGCAGAAACCTGTCTGTGATATACCTGTGGGAAAGGGTCGCTGCCGCCACGATAGCGGAATCTTTTATTTTTACACCATGATGAACCTCATATTTCTGCTTCAGACCACGCAGGATCGATATGGTGTCCTCCACCGTGGGCTCGCTCACCAACACTGGCTGGAACCGCCGTTCCAGGGCCGCGTCCTTCTCTATATATTTTCTATACTCGGCAATAGTTGTTGCACCGATACACCTGAGGGTTCCGCGGGCGAGCTGGGGCTTGAGCATGTTGGAAGCATCCATTGAACCTTCCGCAGATCCCGCTCCCACCAGAGTATGCAACTCGTCAATAAAGAGGATTATCTGCCCTTCCGACTTCTCCACTTCCTTCAGCAATGCCTTGAGCCTGTCTTCGAATTCACCCCTGTACTTTGTTCCGGCAATCATCGCCCCGAGGTCAAGGGCGACTATTCTCCTGTCCTTCAGGGTCTCTGGCACATCGCCCGCTGCTATGCGCTGAGCAAGGCCTTCAACTATGGCGGTTTTACCAACACCAGGCTCTCCTATCAAAACGGGGTTATTCTTGGTTCGTCTCGAAAGAACCTGGGCTATTCTCCTTATCTCTTCATCCCTTCCTATAACTGGATCAAGCTTTCCCAGGCGAGCCTCAGCTGTAATGTCCCGGCCATACTTTTCCAATGCCTGATACTTATCCTCGGGATTCTGATCAGTAATACTTTGATTGCCGCGGATCTCCATGAGTCCTTGCAATATGACATCCTGGGTTAAACCGTGTCTTGCAAAAATCTCCGAAACCTTGCCGTCCTTCTCCTGAGCGATGGCAAGAAAAAGATGCTCAATGCTGACATACTGATCCTTCATGTTGGCGGCTAAAGAAAAAGCAGCATCAAGAACTTTTTTTGTCCTTGACGAAATATAAACATCTACCGCGCCATCAACTTTTGGAAAGGTTTCAAGAATATCCAGGATCTCCTTTTGTATCACGTTAACAGGCGCTCCCACCTTCTGGAGCAAAGCGTTGATTATACCCTGCCCATCTGCCAGCATAACAGCAAGCAGATGTTCGGGTTCAATCTGCTGATGCCCCTTTTCCGAGGCCAGCTCATGGGCGCCTTGCAATGTTTCCTGTGACTTAATGGTTAACTTGTCGTATCTCATTTTTCCCTCCTCGTGACTGGAGACACAAATTTCTCCTATGATTTTAAATAGTTATACGTCTATACAATAATCACCCTTCCATAATTGTCAATCCGGAAACGCGAAAAAAAGATTTTATTTGTTCCGGTCCTGGTGTTTTGCCATATCCCGGATACATGAAGGCAATGATGCGATAATTATAAACAAATCAAATGGGGTGCAGGAAAACGCCTCGAAAGGCGGATTCAGGGCTATAACTGCTCAGCATCCAGATCCATGCCGATATTTGCCGTAACATCGATTTTTATTTGACCTCGTGTCTGAAATTCCTTTATGATTTAACAGTAGTAATTATATTAATTATTATCCGGAAGCAAATACCCCGCTGCGCCTGCTGCCCATATAAAACAAACGGATCCCGGCAAAACTGAAGGCGGGCGCTGATAACTGCAAGAAATTTTCATCAATATAAAGATGCGGATCGGCCTGAAAAAGCCGTTCTTTTATATAATGAGGAACCCAATGGAGCAGATCCAGATAATTGAAAACAACAAATATTCCAGTGCGATAGTAAACAAGATTCTTCAGACCATAGAGGAGCTGAACCATCTTAAAGATGTTGACGCCATCCTCGATAAAATCCTGCTTGAGGCGAGAAAACTCTCCAATGCCGAGGCCGGATCGATATTCATCTGTGAAAAAGACAAGCTCAGGTTCGGTTATGTCCATAATGATGTGCTTTTTTCAGAAGACAAGGGGCGTGAAGCTCTTTACGTAGACTTCACTGTTCCAATTGACGACCGTTCCATAGTGGGATACGTAGCCAAAACCAAAGAACCCCTTTCCATTGACAACGCATATGAAATCCCATCTGATACTCCCTATCATTTTAATCCCGAATACGACCGCAAATCAGGATACAAAACGATTTCCATGCTGACACTGCCCCTTACCACCCTGCAGGGCAGACTTGTTGGCGTTATGCAGCTCATAAATGCAAAAAAATATGACGGGCGCATCGGCCCCTTTTCCGAGGAAAGCAAGGTATACGTACCATTGTTCGCCAACAATGCTGCAGTGGCCATTGAACGCGGAATCATGAACCGCGAACTCATACTTCGTATGGTCAAGATGGCTGAATTGCGTGATCCTTCTGAAACCGGCGCCCATGTCCAGAGGGTTGCCTCATACTCGGCTGAAATATATCAACAATGGGCCTCAACCAGGGGCATCGAGCAACGCAGGATGAAAAGAAACAAGGATCTTCTTCGTCTTGCCGCTATGCTCCACGATGTAGGCAAAGTAGGAATCCCTGATACCATTCTGAAAAAGCCCGGGAAACTTACCGACGAGGAATTCGCGGTTATAAAATGGCACACCGTATATGGCGCCCGGCTGTTTTTGAACGAGACATCATCTCTTGACGCCATGAGCAAGGATATCGCGCTCAATCACCATGAAAAATGGAATGGTCTTGGGTATCCCGGCAAGATAGCCGATATTCATAGTCATTCAATCAAGCTCGGGAAGCCGAAAAAAGCGGATGAAATCCCACTCTTTGCCCGAATAGTGGCTCTTGCAGATGTTTATGACGCGCTTTGCTCGCGCCGGTCATACAAGGAGGAATGGCCGGATGAACGAGTGCTCGAAATCATACAGTCCGAGTCTGGTAAACATTTCGATCCCGAACTGGTGGAGATTTTTTTTGAGATATACCCGGTAATACAGGCTATTCGAAACAAATACCAGGATAAGCCTGAGTAGCCATCTGGCTGATAAAAGTTACAAATGCCCCCTTTGTGCTGGCATTGGCGATCAATCCACAAAACCAAAGCGGTGCTTAGCCGCGGATAGGAAGGTCCGTGAACATCAAGATCCGCACCGGCAGGGAAGTTTCACCAGAGAATCTCAAACTGTATGACCTGGTGGACA
>CAYVIE010000131.1:0-8994 GCA_964451355.1 uncultured Desulfobacteraceae bacterium | reverse complement strand
CAGGAGACATGAAACAGCCGGGTTTTTAATATCCAAGGCAGCGCTTGTTATGGTATCTTTTATTCCATAGCCTGTGATGCAAAGCTCGGGAAAGCATGCAATGTCAGCCCCTTGGCCTGTTGCGATTTCAAGCAGCTCACTCATTCTCTCAAGGTTCGCCCCAATGGAGCCAACCACGCTTTGCATTGAAACAATTGCTAGGTTTATTACCGGGCGCATTTAATCATCATAATAAAAAATCGAAATTTTGATACTGAAAAAATGATTCAGAACCATTAAAAATACATGCTAAGGCTTAGCAAAGAGGACTGGTTCAACTCTGTCCTGGCTTAGAGCTTAAAGTGTGCCCTTATCTTGAACACTTTGGTCGCCGGAAGATTAAGTATATCGTGCACACCGGATTCTTCTTTCAACTTTTCGATAAACCGCGTAATTTCATCCATGCTGGGGGCGATTACCGTGAACCAGACGTTGTAATCGTTTTCCCTGAGGTAGTTGTGGGTGACCCCCTGGTAACTGTTTACTATCTCAAGGAATCTGTCCAGCCTGTCCTCGGGCACACGGCCCGCACAAAGTGTGCTCACGAATCCTAGCTTATCAGGACTGAAGTTGCCCCCGATACGGCGGATGATTCCCGCGGCTTTCAAACGCCTGACCCTTGATATGACTTCTTCTTCACTCAAGGACAGCTCTTTTGCGATTATTGAATATGGCCTTTGGCTTATGGGAAAATTGGATTGTATACGATTTAGTATCATCCGGTCGGTTGCGTCCAATCCATGATTCTCGCTCTTATTATAATTTGCAGCATCTTTTTCCATCGCGACATATCCGGTGTCGTTTTAGTCGTTATAATTCCAATAAATTTTCATGAGTAGCAGCAATCACCACCCGGCATGAAAAGAGGTCTGTCCCTCTCCCCGGCCCCGGAGGTGTTTTCACGGTAAAGCCTTAAGCAAAATATGTTTCTTTGAAGTATTCATCCAGCTAGCATATTTATTATGAGTTTCCTGTTTCTCGGACCGTCGAATTCACAAAAGAAGATGCCCTGCCATGTCCCGAGGCGGAGTTTGCCGGACAAAACGCCAATGGTTACCGATGATCCCACAAGTGATGACATGATGTGAGCAGGAGAGTTTCCTTCCAGATGGGAATAAGTGATGTTTTTGGGGAGCATTTTTTGTAGTGCGGCTATAATATCATCCTTGACCGCGGGGTCGGCATGCTCATTTATCGTGATCCCTGAGGTCGTATGTGGAACATAAAGATGGCACAGACCTTCTGTTAGTCCATGCGCCATGACCACATCTGAAACTTTTTTTGTAACATCTATAAATGATATCTGTGAGGGCGTTGGGATGGATATTTCGACTGACTTCATAGTAACATATTCATATTTTTGATTAACCAGGATTAATGCAGGAATAGTAAACTTTTATAAAAATAAATTATTTCATGGACCTGTAAATTTTCATGATTAGTATCAATCACCCCCGGGCATAAAAAGGGGTCTGTCCTTTTTCCCTGCATCGGAGGTGTTTTCACGGTAAAAGTCCGTAAACCGGCCGGGGGCATTTATCTCCGGCCTGGGGGGGAACCAGTTGAATTCATTTCAAATAGTGGGGTAGGGGAAGCAATCCCCCCTCTCGTAAAATGGTTTTGTTACTGCAATAACTTACCAGCCTGCAGGAAGCATTAAAAGCAAAAAGCCCTGCACTATGAAATAATGCAGGGCTTTTGTATACAACATGGAAAACTCAATGGCTTATACACATCCCGTAGGCTTGGGCAGTCCAGCCATCTTGCATGCTCCTTTCCCAGGGCCAGAGGGGAAAAGTTCGTAGATCTGTTTCAGTTTGAAACCGGTCAGCTTGGACAAAACGCGGACCATCGGAGCAATACCATTTTTCTTGTAGTAATCCTGGAGAATATTGATAACCTTCCAATGATCCTCAGTGAGTTCCTCAATCCCCTCTTGCTGCTTGACATACTTGACCCATGCTTCGTTCCAGTTGTCGAAGCTATCGATGAATCCGTCTTCATCTACGTTGAAAGTGTGTCCTTCGAATTCGACTGTGGGCATGGAATATTCCTCCTTTCAAAAGTTTTGTTTTTGGCAACCGTACACCTATAGCATAATTGACAGACGCTTTTTCATCATCAAAAATTTAAATCGCACAAACAACAGCAAAGCTTCCTTGGCCGTATTACACAACCAAAAGCTCGTTTAGCAAATAATTTGAAGGGTGAAACTTAAAGATTTTATTTCTAAGTTTGTTTATTGAAAATGTCAATCAAAAATCAAAAATACTCAAAATATTGCTGAGATCTTGTTGAAAATGATAATGATTCCCAGGTTGATATTAATATTCCCTTGGTGTTTTATTCAATTGTTCGAGGGTGAATACGGGCCCGTCTTTACATACAAATTCCTTCCCGATATTGCATCTGCCACACATGCCAAAACCACATTTCATGCGGTTTTCAAGAGACATGATTATATGATCATGGGCATATCCAAGCTTGTCAAGAACAGGTTGAGTAAATTTAATCATCACTGGTGGACCGCATATGATAGCATAGGTATCATCAGCACCAGGAGGCGCCACCTGTTCTGTAACAGCAGGAACGAAACCGGTATGGTATTTCCAGTCGGGATCATCTGTAGAATCAACAGTGATATGCATTTGAATATCATCCCTTTCGGCCCATTCCATGAGTTCATCCTTGTAAAGCAGCATGCCAGGGGTTCTGGCACCGTAAATAACATGTATGTCCTTGAACCTGGAACGGTTTTCAGGGGCAAGCATGTAAACAATGGAAGATCTCAAGGTTGTGAATGCGAATCCGCCCCCTATTATGACCACGTTTTTACCTTCGAGCAGATCCCACGGATACCAGTTTCCCAAGGGGCCTCTTATCCCCATGATATCACCTTCCTTCATGGAATGAAGGTGGTTTGTAACTTTTCCGGTTCTAAACACCGTGAACATCACAAAGCCTTTTTCCACAGGTGACGATGCTATACCTATGGGAATCTCCCCGACCCCTGGTACGGAAAGTTCAGCAAACTGTCCGGCATGGTATGAGAATTTTTCCTCATCTGATGGATCGAGAAATATGAATTTAAAAGATTTCAGGCTCTTGTCTTCTGTTTCAACCCGTATGGAGTCGATTCGTACGGGATAGGGTATGTAAGGATTTTGCACGGCAACCCCCTTTAATGTCACGATGCGTTTTTATGCGGTAGTAGCGGGTTCGTAATCATTGGCCATGTTGCATATCTCTCTGATGTCGATACTTACAGGGCACAGGTTAACGCAACGACCGCATCCCACGCAATGGATTCCATTTTCGTATTTATCCACAAAATATTTCAATTTATGCATGAACCTCTGCCTGACCCTGTGTGTCTTTGTCCCTCTCGGGTTGTGGCCGGATGCGTGCAGGGTAAACAGAGGATACATACAACTGTCCCAGTTTCGCAGCCTGACAGCTTCTTTGCCGTATATTTCGTCCTGGATGTCAAAACACCAGCATGTAGGGCAGGAGTAAGTACAGGTGCCGCAGTTTATGCAGGCAAAAGATATTTCATCCCAGAACGGCGCATTATATAGGGCAAGAAGATCCTGCTGGGCAAGCTTTTCCGTCTTTACAGATGACATTATACTTTTTTCAGCATCGCTTGCCTTGTTGTCAAAGACTCCAGGCGCATCATCAGGTGCTGGCGTGTCCCAGCCCGCAGCTTGTGCAAGGGCTTCTCCCCTGGGAGAAAGCAGCTTGGCAAGATAGTGGTCTCCACAGTCTGACAAAAGAATATCCAATCCTTTCTCACTGTAAGGACCTGTGCCACAACTAGTGCAAAAGCATGTCTTGCAGGGATTGTCGCAGCCAAGGCCGACTAGCACTGTAGATTCATAAGCTGCAAGCCAATATGGATCTTTATAATCAGGTGTGTCGAAATTGAGCTTTACCAGTTCAAAGGCATAAGCATCGCAGGGGCGGATGCCAACGATAGCCTGTTTATTATCCTTGGAAAGCGTTTCTTTCGGGATTGCATATTCTTTGCTTTCCGGATCAAGATTGTATTTCAGCAGGGTTTCGGTCTGCGGATAGATTATACCCTTGGGTGAAAGCCGTGTGTTTGTGTAGTTAAGATCCGGAAGCACATCATCATCGAGCCTGGCAAAGAGATGGAAGTCCTTTTCCTTGACCGGTCCGAAAAGCCTGTATTCTTCTTTTAGTCTTGGGATACCGGCTTCCCAGTCCTGTTTTGTAATCCTTATGATTTTCATGTCATGCATCCCTGTCATCGGTTAGCGCGATGGTGTTAATTCATGGCCATTGCACCTGCCGTGTTATAAAGAACAACCCACAGGTATTCAACCATCAACTTGATTAAAAAGTAAATTTCACATCTCGTCATATGGGCCGGTATATGTTTTGAATAATACAATCAGCACATACAGCCGGCTATTTTATGAACAGATCGGGATCATTGGGCAAATATGTATCCAGCGGAGGTCGTGTATCCACGCTCAGTCCCGCTTCCCACCCGAATAGTTCGAAACAGTCTTTTTCAAGTTTCTTTGTAAATGCTCTTACGTCAATGCCCATAGGGCACGCCCGCACACAGGAACCGCAGTCGGTACATCTCCCGGCGCAGTGAAAGGCGCGCAGGAAATGGAATGTCCTTACATCGGTGGGATCCTGCCCCTTTCCAACCCACTGCGGCTTTGATTCGTCTACAAAGCATGTGGGACAGTAACACAAAGGGCATGCGTTTCTGCAGGCATAGCATCTGATACATGTCGAGAGCAGATCTTCAAAATAATCCCATTTTTCTTCCGGTGAAAGTTTCTCCACGGCTTCTACAGAAGCGAAGCGGTCGATACCCTCCTGTTCGGCAACGGGATCGGCGACCATGATATCCGAGATCACGGGATTCCGGTGTATGCATACCTGGCAGTTGTCCTGCAGCAGCTCCTGCTTGGGAAAGCTTTTTTCAAAACCATTTCCTGTGATTGAGACAGTCTCTTCATCTTCCCTGATGCCGGTGACATCGTTACCGCAAAGAGCCATGACCTTGTGGCGGTCTATGATTCCTGTACACGGGACCCCTATCACATGTATCTGGTCCCTTTTGATCTTGTTTTCAATGATATGGTTGACGATGTTACGGGAATCACAACCTTTGGCAATTACACCGATTTTTTCAGTTCTGCCGGTCAGGTAGTTAGCCAGGTTCAGGCCGCAGTTGCTGTTCCATACCATGTCGGATACCGCATCAGTGCTGAAGAATGCCCATGGCATCGGAGTAAGAGGGTTGGACGAACGCTTGAACCCTATCACCATGTCTACTTTTTTCTCAGCAAGAAGCTGTCTTGCGATATCTTTAATTTTTTCTTCGTATCCGATCATTGTCTTATGTCCTCGCAGATACTCAATGCAAAAGTGTCAAGAAAATCGGCAAAATAAATCGATGCCCCATGCATATCCCGGGCAAACTAAAATATAATAAGTTTTATATTAGTTATAAGCATCGAAGATGCCGTTCACACACGGGTGCAGATTAATGCAAGGGGGATCCTGAAAGGGCGGATCGTTTATGCTGCTTCTGTTATCCCTTTTTTGGCAAACCGTTTCTCCGCAGGTAGTTGTTTCACTGTTTCGGTGATTTCTTTTACTACATCAACAAACTTTGTCGATTCCGCAGAAGAGATCCAGGAAAAGTGCAGGCGTCCCGGTTCAATCCCCATGTGTTCCATGAGGTTCTTCATGAGAATAAATTTCCTTCTAGCGTAGTAATTACCTTCCAGGTAATGGCATTCACCAGGATGTCACCCGGAGACCCATACAGCATCCACACCCCTCCGGAACGCAGCAAGGATGAACTTGGGGCTCATCCGGCCTGAGCACGGTATCCGGATCACACGGATGTTGGGCGGATACTCCATCCTGCTGACACCGGCAAGATCTGCGGCTCCATAACTGCACCAGTTGCAGAGGAAACTGAGGATTGTCGGTTCTTTTTCACTCATTTAGGCATCCTCTTTTTTTGATTTGTTATTAGATACACAATATTGTTGAACTTGAAGATTATTTTAATGCGTCAGCTAATCATAGCGGTGCCTGTTTCAAGTATCGACAAGCTTTATTATCCTGTCATTTCAAGTGCAAATATTTGCGAGAATATCTGGTCTGTGTCAAATCCTTTAAGATGAATAGCACCTGATCTGCATGATGCGACGCATAAACCGCATCCTTTGCAGATTGCGGGATTTATCTGTGCCTTACCGGCGAACCTTCCCTCTGTGATAAATGACGGTGCCGAGTAAGGACATACAGAGACACAAACACCGCATGATGCGCAAAGCGTGGGGTCGACCTCGGCAATGGTGCCGGATGCAAAGAGCTTCTTTTTTGACAGAAGGGTGACCGCCCTTGATACCGCTGCCTTGGCCTGGGCAATGGCCTCATCGATGGGCTTGGGGTAATGGGCTATACCGCAAAGATATACACCGTCTGTCGCAAATTCAGAAGGTCCCAGCTTTGCGTGTTTTTCTATATAGAAACCGTCGTCATTGACAGGAACCTTGAAAAAGTTTGCAAGTTTTTCATCAGTATTGGGTAAGACAGCCGTTGCAAGGGTCAGAAAATCGACTTCTATTGTGACCGGCTGCCCTAGCACATGATCAATGGTATCTATGGTGATACCTTGCTTTGTGATTTTGACTTGCGGTTTCTGGTCGAGTGAGTATCGAATAAATATAACACCCGCCTTTCTCGCCTCCTTGTACAGGTATTCCCTCTCACCGTAAGTCCGGATATCGCGGTAGAGGATGAATATGTTCGCCTCGGGATTTCGCTTCTTGAGCTCAAGGGCGCATTCAATGGAATGGGTGCAGCAGACCCTTGAACAGTATGGCCTGCCGGGCTCACGGGAACCCACGCACTGTATGAACGCGGCCGCGTTTATATTGTCCATGGAAGGATCGTTGTTTAACAGCTTTTCATCGAGTTCCAGGGCTGTAAGTATCCTCGGATCCGTACCGTAACCGTACTCATCTGGAGTGTAAGGTTTGCCGCCCGTCGCGATTACAGTGACCCCGTGTTCTATCTCTGTTTTTTCCCCGCCGTGATTGATTACGGCACGGAAATTCCCAACAAACCCATCCACGGATTCAAGAGTCGAATTTTTGTGAACATGTATCTTTTCGTCGGTCTCAACGGATTCAATAAGCTCTTTCAGTTTTTCGGCAACCGGTTCTCCTTTTGCGGTATGGTAAAGACGCTTTGCCTGGCCGCCAAGGTCGCCGGATTGCTCCACGAGGTGAGTCTCATAACCCTGCTGGGCAAAACTTTTTGCCGCAGCCATGCCTGCTATGCCTCCGCCTATGACCATGGCGGTCTGGTTGACCGGAAGCTCGGCCTCCTTGAGCGGGGTCATGAGGGCTGCCTTGGATACGGCCATCCTGACAAGGTCCTTGGCCTTTTGGGTGGCGAGATCAGGGTTGTTTTTGTGTACCCAGGAATCCTGGTTGCGGATGTTGGCCATTTCGAAGAGATACTTGTTCAATCCCGCGTTTGAAAGTGTTTCCTGGAAAAGCGGTTCATGGGTCTTCGGGGTGCATGCCGCCACCACGATTCTGTTGAGGCCCTTCTCCTTTATGAGTTTGACCATATCGTCTTGGGCATCCTGCGAACACGCAAAAAGCTTGTTGGTGACAAAAGCCACATTCGGAAGTGTCTTTGCAAATTCAACAACAGCTTCGACATCAACCACACCGGCAATGTTTGAACCGCAACTGCACACGAATACTCCGATTCTGGGAGGATCTCCAAGGACATCTACTTGCGGCACTTCTTTCTTTTTCTTTGCAAGGGTTCCCCGCGCAGGGGTAAGGATTTCAGCAGCCGCAGCCGCTGCCGCCGATGAGTCCACAACAGCCTGCGGGATATCCTTCGGCCCCTGGAATGCTCCACAGACAAATATGCCAGGTCTGCTTGTCGCAACCGGAGTAAAAGTCCCTGTTTCGCAAAAACGCCCCCTGGTCAGTTCGATACCTATCTTTTCCGCAAGGGAGACCGACTCAGGCGAGACCTGCAATCCTACTGAAAGCACGATCATATCGAATTGTTCGGTTATGATCTCGCCGTTTTCATTTACATAGCGGATTTCCAGGTCGTCTGTGCCAGGTATAGGATTTATGGTGTGAACACGGCTCCTTATGAACCGGACTCCGCTTTTCTCCTTGGCGTTCTCGTAGAATCTTTCAAAATCTTTGCCATGGGTGCGCATGTCCATATAAAAGATGGAGCAGTCGAGCTCAGGTCCTGCGTGCTCCTTGGCGATGACGGCTTCCTTGATGGCGTACATGCAGCATACGCTTGAGCAATAGGGATTGTCGCATTTATTCAAGTCCCTGGAGCCTACACATTGAAACCAGGCGATCTTTTCAGGCTCCTTGCCGTCTGACGGTCTGGTCACATGACCCTGGGTTGGCCCCGACGCAGAAAGTATCCTTTCGAACTCCACAGCTGTAATTACGTTGGGGTGGCTGGAGTATTGGTAATTATCCATACCCTTGGGATCGAAAGGAGAAAAGCCCGGAGCCAGGATCAAAGATCCGACCTGAATTTTGATATGTTTTTCTTGTTGTTCAAAATCTATGGCGCCCATGGGGCATTTTTTCTGGCATGCCCCACATTTCTTTTTTTGCAGATATATGCAGTGATCCGGATCAATCGCATATTTCAGCGGAACAGCCTGGGGATATTCCACGTATATGGCTTTGCGCTTGGAAAGCCCGGCGTTGTAGCGGTCCTCGACCTTTTTCGGGCACTTTTCAGCACAGACACCGCACGCGATACATTTTTCCGGGTCCACGAACCTGGGGTGCGCCACAACGTCAACCGTGAAGTTTCCTTCTTCACCGGTTATACCCTCTACTTCAGAAAGGGTCATAATCTCTATGTTAAGATGCCGGCCGA
>CAYVIE010000130.1:0-9019 GCA_964451355.1 uncultured Desulfobacteraceae bacterium | reverse complement strand
GCGCTACAAAACAATCGAATCAGCAAATCATAACAAGGAATCGCCCCGGCAAGCCGGGACCGGGGTTGACAAGAAAAAGACTTTTGCAAATTTTACACTTGTTTTGTCAAGATTTTTTGGCGCAAACTGCTTTGCACTTTTCCTGAATTTTCCTTCCATTGCTGATGATCCCGTAAAAAAGCAATATTGAAAGGATTGATGCAAGCGGGGCAATCCCCGCTTGCATCATCTATTTGGTAGGTTATTTGTTCGGTTTTCGTTTTTCGTTTCTTTACGATTTTACTGAACAGGCATTCGCCAGAAATCTCTTTCCAGCAAAAATCACTTAATCATCCTTGTACTGGGAGAGCAGGAGATTCCTGTTGTCATAGTATTCCTTTTCCGTGCATGTGTACAAAAATCTACGGGCCTCATCTATAGCAATCCTGTTGCCTGTTGTCTTGGTACCGGTGGTCACAGAAGCAATTTCTTCACCCTGGGCACTGATCTTTACCGTGGTATCACCACCGGTGATAAATATATTCCCTGAATGCGCCACAATCAGCTGATCAAGATCCATGTACCTCTTGCCGGAAGCGAATCTATGCGCCCATACCCTTGAAAGACCGTTTGTATACTTTACCACCAGCCTGCCAGGATCCGAATCATCGCTCGAAACGGCCATGACCACGTTTCCGCTTCCATCTATCCCTATCTGCGGATTCCAGAATGAATCCACGGATTCGAAGACCTCTTTTGTTATATTGCCGGTTCCCGTGTCGATCTGGAAGGTACAGACACGAGATTCACCTTGAATCCCGGCACAGGCAAAAAGATTCCCGGAACCGTCCATTACAAGGCTGACAGCAGTATATCTCCGGGGAGTATCCACAAGCCAGATGGTCTGTCCGCTTGAGGTGAAAGCCCCCAAATAGGAATACCCGGCCGCATAGATCACACCTCCGGAACCTGCGGCCATACCGGTAGTTTCCATGCCGGTCGGGATATTCCACAAGACTGCGCCCGTCTGGGGATCGAACGCATAAATGTTTTTATTACCGAGATAAAGGGTGCCATCGGCAAGCACCAAGGTTCCTGTAACCCAGTCACCGTCAAGGGAATCAACCGACCATGCAAGGGAACCAGACGGCGTCACCTTCATTACGTAAGTCCCGTCAGGAGCTGACCCGGCAACATAAATATTGTCATAACCGTCTATGGTCATTGCAAATAGACGGTCACTTTCCAGGTCTGACGTGTAACTCCACAAAAGGGTTCCGCGATTGTCATATTTTACCACCAAGGCTCTTTGCGAGACATCCTGGCCGGATTTAAGGTAGGCATCAGCACCTATGACGATGTTTCCGGAATTATCAACAGCCAGCCTTTCCACGAACTCTGAAACATTATCGGTCGAATATTCCACCTGCCATTCCGGCTCGACCTCGTTGCACCCCGGCAAAAAGAACATACCCGCCATGAACAGAGCCGCAATAATCCCTTCAATAAATATCCTGCTTCTTTTTTCCATAACCGATGCCCCTCCTTTAATTTTTTTAAATTTCCCCTGACAAAACCGGTTTGCCTTAAAAACACCTCTCTCATTCCCGGATCCCGTTTCTTAGAAAATACGGAAATCTTAATCGTGATAAATGTTAATATATCTTATAATTTTAATAAGTTATCTGACTATAAAACATTGGCTGGCTGCTATACTACTATAAAAAAAACAAGTCAAGCTTTTTGGCAGATATCAAGAAATTGATACACGAAAAGAGTGGAGTCGATAAGATGAGAAACCGGTCACATATTGATTATGGAGATAGATATAGGCCTGGATCCGGGAGCGTTTTCCCGTGAAGACAAAACCATGAATATAGGTGGCGCATGATACCTGTCTGTCCCCGGCAAATCATCCGTTTTGTTTGCGCCAGGCGTTGTAGCGGGCGAATTCGTCTTCGAAATTGTCGCTCATGACGCCCTTGCCGAGGTTGCGCCTTATCTCGGAAGGACCCCAGAACCTGATTTCGTCTATTTCTTCAGTGTTATAGGCAAACGGGCCGGTGCTGGTGCATACATAGGTGTGTACCAGCTCTGACTCGAAGCTGTTGGAATGAATGTAGGAATATGCAAACCGCGGATTTTCCGGTTCTATGCCGAGTTCTTCCCCGGCCTCCCGGTAGAGCGCGTCCTCGATGGTCTCACCAAAATCCACGTGTCCCCCTACGGACGTATCCCACTTGCCCGGGGCGACCCTCTTGCGCTTTGAACGTTTCTGCAGAAGGATCCTGCCGTTACCATCTGTCACCAGGAGATGGACCACCCGGTGCAGGAGGCTGTTATCGCCGTGCACACACCGCCTCGGGGCTACACCGCAGGGATTCCCCCTGGTGTCGACTATCTCGAGAAGGTCGTACTTTTCAACAATATATTTAATAATCATGCGGGCGGCAATGTCCGCCCCGCTGCGGCGCATGGTCCTGCTTCCCGCGCATGCTGCAAGGTCTTTGATCTTTCCGGTAAAAGCGCCGGACATGAAATCATCGATACTGATTTCAAAACCCGGGACCTCTTTTGCCAGGAATCCGGCCAGCACGGGGGTTTCCGGAAAGGACCGCGAGAGCACGTATCCGAACGGGGTCCGGGCCTGCCATACCTCCGCAACAGTGCTGTAGCCGGCCTTTCCAATGACAACATCTGACGCGGCCACGAGGTCCGGATGATGAAAGCCGGATCTCGCAGGCAGCCTGATCACGTTTCCGCAGCGGACGGGCTCTCCAGCCGGGGCATCCGGACATCCTGCGACAATGAAAACGGTATTATCACAATCCGCCGGGAGAACCGCCTTGCCCGAGCCCGGGATTCCGCCCGTGGTCAAAAGCACGAGCATTTCTTCCGGTGCGACCCCGAGGCGCTTTTTAACCTCTGCCGGGCCGGTCCTGACCTCCCGGGCCACCGGGGGGACCCGGACAGCCCCGCCGGCAAGGTTACAGCACGGCTCTGCTCCCACTACGAAATCAGCTTCATCGTATACCCGGCGCATCCAGGACGAAATCCGTTCAAGGGATTCAGGCACCTTGGGAAGCCCGCGGTAAATCCAGTCCCAGGTGAAGTTTTCAACAAGTATCGCTGGTATGCCTGAATGCTGCGCTGCAACGATACCCATCGGCGTAATATCGGATATGGTGCAAACGCAGCCTTTTTTGACCAGGATAGAGGCTAATTCGCGAAGCATTCCTTCGGGCGGTGGGAAAAGCTCTCCAACCGCCCGGCTGGTCTGCTCAATGTCGAATTCAAACGGGTTTTTCTGCACAAGACCGATATCGCACCTGACAGGATGAACGTTGAAACTGCAAGAAAGCGAATCTTTGAAAAACCAGGCAGGTATGGTGGTGAAAATCTCGAAGATCACATGGGGAAGCCTTTTATATACAGCCTCCATCACAGCACATGCCCTTGAAGCATGCCCGAAACCGTGGGGTGATACAAAATATGCGATACTGATAGCTTTATTCTTTTTACAGACTTCAGTGTTGTTCATTCATCCAAACCATGCAAGAGCTGAAGCGGGTGGCAGCAAGGCCCTGCGGCCATATTTTGACGGATGCAGATCAAGCAATCTTTTTTAGGGGAAATCACTCCAGAATAAACATCAAGACGTATCTCGGGTCTATGTCCTGTGGCGCAACATGCCCCAATTCCTGTTCCAGCCTGGCAAAAAGCCGTTCCAAAGCCTGCGAAAGCACCTTTGAAATCTCGTCTTGCCGCTGCCCCGAACTTTCGGCGAGAAAAGCCAGGAAATCGGCTTTCAGCTCGTCGACTATTACCGGTTCCGGTCTATTTCGCGCAAAAAGCTTTTCGAAAAATCCGATAAAATCAGCTTTTGGAATAGGCGCAAAAACCGGTTCCATACCGAGCCTTTTTCGCGCCCACAGGGTCAACATGAAATTCTCATGGGAGAGGAACCGCTTGCCCACAAGCGCTGTAGGATCAATCTTCATGCCGGCAATAAGCGAATCAAACGCCATGACCGCATCAAGGGCTTTTGCCGCCTCGTTTATTTCCTCTATGCTCTCGAATTCCTTGAACCTGGAGCCTTCCGCATAATCAGCAAAGGCCTTGGGCCGCTTGAGCATGAGTCCGCCGACCCACCCAAGCAGATACTCCCCGAAAAAAGCAAGCCCCAAACCATGGGATCGCACCCAACTCTTCTTGTACCAGCGAATAGCCCTCGTTTTCAGGGTTATGGCGATTCCGTAACCCACCCTGAAAATATCGGCAAGGGGATAGCGCCGCAGAATCGCCGCGCATATCTCTGGATCAGGAGCCGAAGGGGTCCCGGCGATCCGCTGTATACCTATGGAGATATACCCGCAGGCCTTGCGCACCACAGAGGCCAGGTATCCTTTTTCACCGGATGGATGGCCATCAGCAGAGACAATACGATTGCAAAGCGCTGCGAACTCGAGTTGTATCTCGTCGGCCACAGCACCTGGTTCTATGCGCGAAAGGGCATTGACGAGTATATGCGCCCTGGGGATAAGCGAATTGTGCACAAGCGGCGGAGAAAGCTCCCTCTCTTCGTCTTCAGAGCTGAAAGACCTCTTTTCCGACAGTTTTGAAATATCCAAGGGGGCGTATATACCTATGGCTTCCTCGTAGGGGAGAAAACCCTTTTCTCCAAGGCGCACAGATCTCAAGCGGTACGCTTCTTCCTCGCTTTCAGCCGGGAGCAGGACTGCCGACCTTGCCAGGACCTGCATGAATTCCTGGAAATCCGCGGCCGCCATCCTCCTGGCAAGCAGGGAAAAAAACTCCTCCGCCTCCTTCCTGTCCAGTTCATCAAAGCGTATACCCTCGCGCTCATCTTTCAGCCTGAAATAATAGACACCGTCCAGGGTTTCGAATCCATCACCCAGCTCGGAGGGATCCTGGTCATGTTCCAGCACGCGGACCTCGAGGCACCTGCCCAGGATATACTCTGTCATGGGCGCCTTGTCATACAGGAGCCATCTGGCTGTTCGCGCCGGGTCAGCAGCTAAAAGCAGGTCGATCCACCTGATCGACGCCTCTATATCGAACCTGTCCTTTTTCCATGCCTCAAGATCAAGTATATGCTCCCATTGTCTCCTGGACGCCAGGGCAAGAATGTCTGATGAATCATCCGGGCCTACTTCACAGACGAGAAAATAGAAATCCTCGTCAGGAAGGGACTGCACAAGGGCCCTTGCCCTGGGATGATCGAGTATGGCGTTTACAGCGTCCTCAGGGGAGAGAGAGAGGATGCGGCGGTGCTCGGCTGCAAAAAAACGCCTCGCCTTGCTCTTATCTATGGGATAATCAGGAAGCATTGCTATTCTTTCATTATTCAAAAACAGACAAAAGTTCTGTATTTCTTGTTTGCTGGCCCGCCCATAAAAAGGCTACTTGCCCGGGCACTTTGCCCGGACTTCGGGCGCGATTCCGCTTTTTCCGTAGGCCTTGTCGAAATACTCGGAGAACTGTGCCGCGAGCCTGCGCGCCCTCTTGTTATATTCTTCTTTGTCAGGCCAGGTATTCTCGGGAAAAAGAATCGATGAATCCACGCCAGGACACTCGACCGGAACATTGAGATGGAATACCGGATCGTATCTTGTCGCAACATTCGCAAGCTTCTTTTCAATGGCTGCGTTGACCATTGCCCTGGTGACACGGATGTCTATCCTCCTGCCGGTCCCATAGGGTCCGCCTGTCCATCCGGTATTGACCAGATAGACGTCCACATCGTGTTTTTTCATCATGCTTCCAAGCAGGTCCGAATAGGCCGAAGGCTTTGAAGGCATGAACGGCTGGCCGAAGAACCTGGAAAAGGTTGTCTGCGGCTCTGTCACCCCGGTCTCTGTTCCAGCGAGTTTGCTGGTATACCCCATGAGGAACCAGAGCATGGCCTCCTCGGGACCCAGGCGCGCAATCGGCGGTAGAACACCATTTGCATCCGCTGTCAGGAAAATAATGGTGCTTGGATGCCCGCCACGGGCGGCAAGCTTCACGTTGGTGAGGTAACGCAGCGGATACGAAGCACGGCTGTTCTGGGTGAGCCTGGAATCATACAGATCGACGGTTCCGTCAGGATAGGTCATGCAGTTTTCAATAATAACACCATTTTCCAGGTAATGCCTGTGGCTGAAGACCGCCTTGTGTATTTCAGGTTCCTTTTCCGGGTCCAGATCGATCAGCTTTGCATAACAGCCTTGCTCGAAGTTTGCTATTCCATTTTCACTCCACCCATGCTCGTCATCCCCTATGAGGGCCCTGTCGGGGTCCGCGGAAAGGGTTGTCTTTCCTGTCCCGGAGAGTCCCAGGAAAAGGGTGACATTCCCGTCCTTGTCCTCGTTTGCCGAGCAGTGCAAAGGCAGTATCTGCTTGTCGGGAAGATAGAAATTCATGGCAGTGAACATGAGCTTCTTGGCGCTTCCGCAATAGGCAGATCCATAGACAAGCCCGAGGCGGTTTGCAAAATCCATGGCTATGATCATATCAGATGGACTGCCATCCTCCCTGATCCTCAGCTTGTCGCCGTATTTTTTCGTATTTATTTTATCATAGGGAACAACCACCAGCGTAAATGGCTCTTCGCCAAGAAGACTCTTTCCTATGCCCACGGGAAGATGGCGGAACATGTTCATGGAAAAAAGGCATGTAACAGCCCGGTCCGTTATGGTTTGCACGGGAAGAGCATACGCCGGATCCGCGCCTATGACCCTGTCTGTTACAAAGAGACGTGGCTTCTTCCACAGGGTTGTAAGGGCGTCTTCCCATAGCCGCTCGAAGGTTCCGGCATCAAACCCTATATTGTTGGGTGATGTCCAGTCTATCTTGTCATCTATCTCGGGCCTCGAAACAATGACCGTATCCTTGGGCGCGCGGCCGGTCGACTCCGGAGGGGTCCAGGTGGATAGCGCTCCACACGGGAGGGTCAAAGCCTCCCTGTGCTCCACAGCCAGGCGGATGACCTCAGACCTGGGAAAATTCCTGCAGACATTTGTATGATTTGCAATCATGTGAGAAAGTAATTCTTTCGGCCGCATATCAGACACTTCCTTTTCTTGAAGCGGGCGGAGAAAAACCGCCCCGGTTTTTTGCTAAAAACAATCAGTTCTACTGGAATCCTCTTTCAGGCTGAGTCTGATTAAAACCGTCTCCCAGCCCTCTTTCTCGTTATCTTCAAGCTGATGACAGACACGTACCAGAAGGCATCTGCATCTTAATCCATGCAAGGATCTTGTCCAACTCTTCTTTCACCTGGGCCAGGGCCCTACCCCTGTGGCTCACCCTGTTCTTTTCCTCAGATGAAAGTTCCGCAAAGGTCTTTTGGGCAGGAGGATAATAGAATATGGGGTCATAGCCGAACCCGTTTTCTCCGCTTGGAGCCTGTGCAATAATCCCTTCGCACCTTCCCTCGTATGTCAGGGCCGCACCTGAAGGAACGGCAATAGAAATCACGCATTCAAAGGCCGCCTTTCTATTCTTCTCACCCTTCAGCGCGTCAAGAATCTTTTGGCAGCGTTCTTCATCAGTATCTGCAAACCTTGCCGACCTGGTGCCCGGCTTGCCTCCCAGCGCTTCCACACATAACCCCGAATCGTCTGCAAGAACGGGCAGACCGAGTATCCTTGCGTAAAAAGAGGCTTTTGAATAAGCGTTTTCGTCAAACGTATCACCGTCTTCGGGAGCATCAGGCACTCCTGGAAAATCAGCAAGATCCATCACGATTACGGGCTGACCGGAAAGAATCTGCCGTATCTCCCTGCTTTTCCCTTTGTTCTTGGTTGCAATGACAAGGATTTGCCCCTTGTTTTTACATTCCATATCTTACCGCCCTCTTGTAATATTTGAAGCTGCCGGCAGGTAAACCGCAAGCAACCTGTTTTTTGTCCATTACACCGGCTTTCATGAAAAACAAGGATGTTATGTAACTAAGTTTTGACCGGAAGTAAATATTTTCAAAACCAGGAAAATAAATGCGGCAAAAAAAACGGCTGCTTCAAGGTTTCTGAAATGTTTTTCCATTACGCCCAGGGGTGGTGGGAGAAAGATTCGGTTGATGTGAGCGTACGAATCCTCTAAATAATGAAAAAAACAAATAAAGACCGTTTCAAAATAATGATGCCATGACAGATGGAAACAGCATAATGAATCTATAGAATCGATGGCAAGATCGTGAAACCAGGCCTGACATACTTCTTTTTTATAATCTGCATGACCCTTTTTCCGGCCGGCACACTTGCCGGCGGAGTCTTTTTTTACGTGGACAAGGACGGGTGTTACCATTTCAGCGATGTACAAAAAAACCCCGCATATGTGCCGGTCAAAGGAACCCTTTTGCCCCGTTCAAAGACAGATACAAAATCGACAAGGTTTGATCCCATTATCCGTGCTGCGGCCATGGAATACAACGTTCCCTTCGGACTGGTAAAGGCCCTGATCGCCGAGGAATCCGGGTTCAACCCTGATGCCGTCTCCGCAGACGGTGCCTGTGGACTCATGCAGCTTATGCCGGTACACGTGAAGAACGCGGAAATGAAGGATCCCTTTGATCCAAAGGAAAACATAGAGGTGGGGACGCGTTTCCTCTCCGAGCTTCTTGCCCGTTACAACGGTGACCTCGGAATGACCATAGCCGCCTACAACGCCGGACCTGCCGCAGTTGACCGCTACCAGGGCATCCCGCCATACAAGGAAACCAGAAGATTCGTGAACAGGGTGCTTGCAAGGTATTACAAATACGCGGGCCTGATATCCGATTGAGCCGGTTCCCGGGTCAGAACCGCTTTGCTCCCCAGCCAGTGTCTTCCCCCCCCCCCGGTCCGCATGGATCCTCGTCAGCCTGTATATTGTGTAGGTATCCTCCATCTCATCAAGATATTTCGGCTTAAATTGGCTTAAGGTCTTTCCAAAGCTTGGCAACCATTGACCCATTCTTACATTCCTGGCTCCATTAAAAAAGGGAACTTCCTTATTCTCAAGCCAGTTGTTTAATTACCCGATTATGCGGCAGCAT
>CAYVIE010000129.1:0-9031 GCA_964451355.1 uncultured Desulfobacteraceae bacterium | reverse complement strand
TGTTTTCTTGTATCACCTGGAGAATAAAAATTGATTTAGTTGTAGAATTCACTCTTTTCAGGATACGGCAAGGTCCTGAAAAGAGCGTTGTGTTGTTCCTGTCACGTATTATCAGTAGGAGGGGGTCACTCGGATTCAACCAGCTCAAAGGGTGTCTGTTATCCTTGAGGATTTCCGCTTTGAAAGCGGTGGCATTGAAATCAAGAAGATTGCCGAGGAAATGTATACCATTCTGGATTGCCTCGATCTTCAAAGATACGCAGCTGTGCCTGATCATCCTCCTTGATGAGCGTAATTCGGCCCGTTCAGGGAGTATTATGCATATACCCCTATGATTGATACTCTTTAGCCTGGCCTCGGCCCTGATTACAAATTCCTGGTCCGCAATAATGAAGTCCTGCAAAAGACATTCTTTTTCCAGCTTTGCAGAATCTATTATGCCTGCCCAAAGGCATACAAGATGCTGACTCGTGCATGGCTGTGGTATAACATCCAGAGAGATGATTCTACCGGTCTTTTTGTTCAGAAAATTAATCTTTATTGTTTCGTTAACAAAATTTACATAATTGAGTTTACCGATAAGGCGTTTTCTTCCTATGGGACGGATTTTGACTGGCGGGGGAGACAGGTTGGTATCATCAAAAGCAGTGTCAACGATTCTCAAGTGAAGAGGAAATGTTTTTTCAGAGTCTTCTTTTTCAGTGTTTCTCCCGGGAAGTATTGTTTTTTCAATGTAATCCATTTATCTTCTTTGCCGTGCTTTGTCATGGTTTTTAAGATTATCTACATCCAACAAGATTTTTTTTTACCATGAACCACCTTTTATAAAATTGGGATCTCGTGATGTTGGTGGTTTTCTGGGCCGGATTTCTTCCCAGCATATCGACACATCATTGCAAGATAGTAATGGATTTATTACGAGTCCATCATCAATAAAGATAAAGACAAAATTTTTGAATTTAGCGCACGGACAATAATTTTTTTTAAGAATCTCAATAAGTTGTTTTTTTGAACATGTCAAGGAGAATCAGGTTGAAAAATTATGGTATTCCTGGGTTAAACAGTGGATTTGTGTAAAGCCCGGATCAAGGCTGGAAGATGAAATAATATCATAAAAGGGATGGACTCATAGCCTTTCATGATGAGCTGCAATCCTATCAGAGCTTAAGAACAGGGTTACCTTGCTCCCCGGTCCCGGAGATGTTTTCACGGTGAAGTCCATCAAAAGGCGTCGCGAGCCGGGAAGTCGCGGGGCGTACTTAAAGGTATGGCAAGCCGCTTTCCGGTTCATAATCGGCTAGTTTAATGCTTCATCGGTTTCTTTTATTATCCTCATAATTTCCTTTGCGTCCTTTGCTTCCATCAGTGCAGTGCGGAAGCCCTCCTCCTTGAGAAGCCTTGAGATGCGGGCCAGGACGCGCAGGTGTAATCCGGTCGAGTTGTCGGGGGAAAGGAGCATAAAAAAGATAAAGACAGGTTTGCCATCGATGGCGTCAAAATCTATTCCTTTAACTGTACGGCCGAATCCAAGGATAAGATTTTCTATGTTTCTCAGTTTTGCATGTGGCACAGCTATCCCGTGTCCGATTCCAGTGCTCCCCAATCGTTCCCTTTCCATGAGCACATGAGTTATCTGATCTACGGAGATACCTGTTTTATCGGCGACAGGCAAGGAAAGAGCCTTGAGCACTTCAATCCTGTTTTCAGCATATATAGCTGGGAGTATTGCTTCCGGAAGTAAATAGTCGATAAGTTTCATGTTCAATCTTATTTATTGTTCGTGAATTTTCATGATTAGCAGCAATCACCTCCGGGCTGAAGGCAGGGCAGGCTTTCACCCCGGCCCCGGATGTGTTTTCACGGTAAGTTGATTTTAGCGGTATGAAAATATGTTTTTATGTATAAGGGCGGGGAACATCCCGCCCTTATACATTGCCTTGTCAGTCTGCGGGTTGAATGATGGCGAGCCGCCCGTTTCTTTTCTTGTACAAGACATTCACCCTGTTGGTGCGGGCGTTGATGAATACAAAAAATCCTCTCCTTTCAATATCCATCTGCATCACAGCTTCTTCAACATCCATAGGTTTGTATTCGATGGTTTCTTCTATGATTTCATCGCCGGATTCAAACTCATCAAATCCGGCAGTTCTGTTGCGGTTGGCCCGGGACGCATCCCTTGCGCCTTGATGGCGTGACCGGATTTTTTCTTTATGTTTCTTAATCTGTTTTTCCAATTTATCCAAGGCAAGATCTATGGATGAATACATGTCGTTGGATTGTTCGCGACAAACTAAGTTGAGGCGGTCTCCATTCAAACGGATTTCTGCTATATGCCTTATCTTTTCAACTGAAAGGACAACATGGGCCTCTGCCGGATTATCCAGAAGCTTGTCAAAGCGGTTAAGTTTGGAGGTGACATATTCCTTCAGGTTATCAGATGGCTCCAGGTTCTTGAAGGTAACAGTTGTTTGCATGCGTGTGCCTCCTTCATGGTTGTCTGCGTTTTACAGATGGCAGAATACCCATCTGCTCTCTGTACTTGGCAACGGTCCTTCTTGCGATCTCTATTCCATTTTTCTTGAGTTGTTGTACGATTTCCTTGTCGGTTAACGGTTTTTTGGGGTCTTCTTCATCAACCATTTTTTTAATCAATTGTTTTACACTCATCGATGATACCGACTTCCCGTTGGACTGGCGGAGCGAGCTATTGAAAAAGAATTTAAGTTCAAAGATACCATGGGGAGTATGTACATATTTGTTTGTTGTTACCCTGCTAATCGTAGACTCGTGCATCCCGATGTCCTGGGCGACTTCCCGCAGCACCAGGGGTTTCAGGTAATCCACACCTTTTTCAAAAAACTCCCTTTGGAAATAGATGATGCTTTTGACAACATTGTAAATCGTTTTTTTCCTTTGCTCTATGCTTTTTATGAGCCACTTTGCAGACCGGATGCGATCCTGTATGTATACCTTGTCTTCCCGGCTCAGTCGTCCTTCCCTGATCTTGTTCTCGTAATACGAGTTTATCCTGATAAAGGGTATGCCCTCATCATTCAAGACTATGGCAAAATCATCACCGTCTTTGTATACATAAACGTCTGGCGTGATATAGATGTGTTCGTCTTCTGAAAAAAGGTCCCCCGGCCTTGGATTAAGGCCCCGAATGATTTCCACTGCGGATTTTACTGTGTCGATATCTATTCCCAGCTCGTTTGCAATGGCGTTGTACCTTTTGTTTTCAAGATCTTTTAAATGATTTTTAATTATCTTTTCCAGCAGGGGATGGTCGGCATCAAGTTGTTTTAGCTGTATTAAGAGACATTCGGAAAGGTCCCTGGCGCATATTCCAGGAGGATCAAATTCCTGCAGGATTTTTAAAACATTTAAAACTTCCGGGCGGGAGCATCCGGCAAGTTCGGCTATTTCATCCAGCTCGGCATCCAGATATCCATGCCTGTCAATGTTTCCTATGATAAGCTCGCCGATGGTTTTTGTCTTTTCATCAGGATCAGTCATGGCAAGTTGCCACCTGAGATGATCCGCAAGGCCGGGGCGGCTTGGTGTGAATGCCTCGTAATCAGGTCGTTCCCGTTCTTCGGATTCGAATCGAATCCTGCCCGGCGCATTGAATTCCTCCATGTATGCCTGCCAGTCGATCCTGTCATCGAAATTTTCTTCTATCTTGACTTCCTTTACATCTTCTGCCGGTGACAGACCATCAGCCTCATTGTTTTCAAGCACTTCTGCCTGTTGGGTTTCATCGACTTCCTCGAGGGTTGGGTTCGCTTCTAGCTCCTTCCGGATGGCCTGGACCAGTTCAAGTCGTGATAATTGCAGCAGCTTTATGGCCATTTGTAACTGCGGGGTCATGACCATCTGCTGCTGGAGCTTCAATGTCTGTTGCAGGTTTAACGCCATGATTGTCCTATAAACGGAAATGGTTACCCAGGTAATATTCTTTTGCAATCGGGCTATCGGCTATTTTATCCGGAGGACCGGATTCAATTATCCGGCCGCTTTTCACAATATATGCCGTGTCACAAACACCAAGTGTTTCCCTCACATTATGATCCGAAATAAGCACACCTATTCCCCTTTTGGCCAGATGACGGATGATTTCCTGCAAATCACTGACCGCCAGAGGATCTATTCCTGCAAAAGGCTCGTCGAGCAGAATAAAGGCAGGATCGGTTGCAAGTGTCCTGCATATTTCAAGCCTCCTCCTTTCCCCGCCGGAAAGCAAGGCGGCCTTACGCTTCTGCAGGTGTAAAATTCCAAGCTCCGAAAGAAGGGAAGTCATCTTTTCTTCCCTTGCATTTCTGTCGCTTATAAGGGCTTCCAGCACTATCAAAATGTTTTGGGCTACCGTTAATTTCCTAAAGATCGAAACTTCCTGGGGCAGATATCCTATCCCCTTTCTTGCGCGCATATACATCGGCAAGTGTGTTATATCATCATCGTCTATCATGATGGATCCATCATCTACCGGGATCATTCCCACGGCCATATAGAACGTGGTGGTCTTGCCCGCCCCGTTGGGACCGAGAAGTCCGACGACTGTTCCGCTTTCAACGGTAATGGAGATACCGTCAACAGCCCTGTGTTCACCGTAAACCTTGACTAGATTTTTGAGATGCAGTTCGGTCATTTAGCAGCCGGTATCTGTTCGTTGGTCTTGTTTATCGTATCTGTAACCTTTTGGCCTGAAAAAAATACCTCAACCTGTTTTGCATCATCGCTGTCTACCGCTATTTTGCCGGTCTTCTGGTCTATTACGATTCTGTTTCCGATAATCCGGTTATCCTTGCTTTTTATGATCACATCTTGCCCGGAAAGAATTATTGTCTCGGTGCCGGGCAGATATTCAGCCTTTTCGCAGGTTGCCTCACGTCCATCAAATTTTATTGTTACGTTTCCCGTTGCTGTTATCAGGTCGATGCGCTTTTCAGCACTTTTCCGGGGAATCCCCGACCCTGGATTATCAGTGGATTCATAAAATACCTCAATCCTGTCGGCTATCACTTTGACTCCTTTTTGTTCTGCTTCAACGTTTCCCGAAAAAACAGCTCTGTTGTCATCGGGAAAAGCCTCAAGGCGGTCTGCACGTATTGTTATGGGCGGGTTTTCTTCCATGGCTGCGGCGGTTTTAACCGTTAATACCCTTATGCCCGATATGCAGATATCTGCCAGGCATGCGTGCATGCTGCCGGCACCGGATTGTAGCGCAGCATGGTAATCCGACTTTATCCCATGGGTATTGAAAGGAACCGGGAGAATTGTCAAAAGAGATATTACAACACAGATAAAGAAAGTATAATGTTGTTCGTGATATTGCTCGTGCTCGCCGTTATTCATCATGTGGTTTCTGTTTGTCATTAAGAAGGATTGTACCGGATACATTTCCTTCAAGGATGATAATGTTTTTTGCCAGATCAAAGGTCGCAGAATCAGCTTTCAATATTTCGCCTTTGCCTTTCAAAATTACTTTTGCTTTTGATTTCAATATATGGCTCTCACCATTATATTGCAAGCCTTGGGTATTCAATAAATACTCGTCTATGAAAAGATTAACATCCCCGGAAAGAACCGAGTGTTTTGTTATCAGGTTCGCCTCTCCGTGACTTGCTGTTACGCGGACAGGGGAGGCGTTCTTTTGATAAAAGTAGGCCTCGATATTTTCAAGCCTGACAGTACTGCCGTCCTGAGCCAGGCTGGCAGAATCCGCATATATGCGCCAGATGATTTTACCGTCTTCAACCGCGGTGTGCTCAAATCCTTTTATGAAAAAAGTGGGGCTTTCGTGATGTGCCTTTCGCCTGCCGGCGTCTGGATCCTTTTCCTGTGAGCAGGCCAGAAAGGCGCTTGCGGGAAAGAGGATTAAACAGCAGATCACAGCGGCAAATACTAATCCGCGTTCATTTATTCCCCCTGCTGAAATGCGGGTCGGTGATTCCATGTTCATAGCAAAGATGCTACCACCTGTTGCCAGAGGCTTTTTCTCTTCAGGATAACTTCACAGGCTTCGCGCACAGCTCCTTTCCCCCCGGGGGTTTTAGTGATGAAATCAGCAACTTTCTTTACTTCATCAACCGCGTCCGCCGGAGCAAAGGAAAAGCCGGCGGCTTTCATTACGCGGATGTCAGGAAGATCATCCCCCATGAATGCAATCTGATCCGGTAAAAGCCCGGTTTGCGCGCAAATCTTATCGAGGACCTCCCTTTTGTCTGAAACCCCTGTTTGGCAGATACCGATGCCGAGCTCATTCGCGCGTCTTGTAAGTGCGGGCGAGCTTCTGCCCGATACGATGCCCACACTTATACCTGCATTTATGAGCAGGCGGATGCCGAGACCGTCTTTCACAGAAAAGCACTTAATTTCTTTTCCACCGTCGGTGTAAACGATTTCTCCAGATGTCATCACGCCGTCGACATCGAGCAGCAGGAGTTCTATCTTGGCGATATTTTTTTCCATGGTGTACAATGGTATTATTGTTCAGAGACCAGCGCCTTTCTGATCCGCAAAAGCGGTTCCAGCAATGATTCCATTTCGTTTAAAGGTATGGAATTAGGTCCGTCTGATAAAGCGCTGCCCGGATCAGGATGGGTCTCTATGAAGATACCGTCAGCCCCGGCAGCGATGGCCGCCCTTGCAAGCAGCGGGGCGAATTCTCTCTGGCCGTCGGATGAACCGCCCGCACCGCCGGGAAGCTGCACGCTGTGGGTCGCATCAAAAATCACAGGGAATCCGAGCTTTTGCATTATTGGAATACTCCTCATATCCGCGACAAGGTTGTTATAGCCGAACATAGTGCCCCTGTCGGTAAGGAGAATCTTATTGTTTCCGCGAGACAGGATTTTGTCAACCACATGCTTCATGTCCCATGGAGCAAGAAACTGACCTTTTTTGATATTCACGGGTTTGCCTGTGGCAGCGGCGGCTGTCAGGAGATCAGTCTGGCGGCACAGGAAAGCGGGAATCTGCAAAATATCGAGAACGCTTGCAGCAGCTTCGGCCTCTGTCTCCCTGTGTATGTCAGATATAACTGGAACATCAAGTTTTGTCCTTATTTCTTCAAGAATCGCCAGTCCTTTTTCGATACCAGGACCGCGGAATGAGTTGATGGAAGTCCTGTTGGCCTTGTCATAGGAAGCTTTGAACACGAAAGGAATTCCCAGTTTTTCAGTAACGGTTTTCAGCTGTGCCGCTATTTCAAGAGTAAGCGCGCGATCTTCTATGACGCATGGGCCTGAGATGAGGAAGAATTTTTCTTTGAGGCCTTGTCCCTTTTTTTCAAAAATATCATTGAGCCATTTTAATTCCATTTATCTTTCCTGTTGATTACCGTGTTTTTGGTATCAGCCATGAGTATGAGCATATTCCCGGTTTCCTGAAATCTTGCCGAAGATGATTCAGTTATCGTTAATGAAAGTTTTACACAAAATCAAGCCCTGGAATCGACCAATGCATTTCTCTGATAAGCTCTGAGCTTGAAAAAAGGCAAGGCAGCAAGAATATGATCGAATATGTCTGCCTGAATCCTTTCGTATTCGTCCCATTTGGTCTTTTGTGTAAAACAGTAAATTTCCAGCGGCAGCCCCTTGTCTGCGCCTGGCTGGAGATGCCTGACAATGAGAGTAAGATCCTGCCTTATTTCGGGGTGATTTTTCAAATACTCAAGCACATATGCCCTGAATGTGCCGAGATTGGTCAGCCTTCGCCCGTTTAGGGGGACCTGTTGCTCTTGTATTCCCTTTGATTCGTTGTATTTTTTTATGTCTTCGAGTTTTGCTGAAAGGTAATCCCGTAGTAGGTCGATATTCTGCCAGAAGCTGATCATGTCACTGTCAGCAAACCTTATGCTTGATTGATCTATCAGGACACTTCGCTTGATGCGCCTGCCTCCTGCCGTATACATTCCCCGCCAGTTTTTAACGGGTTCTTCAAGGAATTTATGAGTAGGAATAGATATGATTGTTTTGTCAAAATTCTGCACTTTTACTGTGTGCAGGGAAATCTCAAGCACGTCGCCGTCCGCGCCCATGGATTTCATCTCGATCCAGTCGCCCACTCTTATAAGGTCATAGCTGGCTATCTGCATTCCAGCGACAAATGACAGGATGGTATCCTTGAAGATCAGCATCAGCACAGCTGTCATTGCGCCGATGCCGCTGACCAGCACCCATGGGGAACGGTCAAGCAGCATGGCCACGATGAATATGACTCCTATCACCGTGGCAAGAATCTTCAGAAGTTGCCCCCATCCCTTGACAGGCCATGTGCTTAAAGCCGGAATACTCGCAATCAGGTCGGTTACTATATCGATGGTGCTATAGACAATACTTATGGATACGAGATATATGAAAAGAAGTATCGGTTTATTGAGAACAGGGGCTATGTGCGGCACAAGGGGAAGCACGTTGGTGAAAAGGATTCCGGGTATCAGAAGCAGGCTTCGCCATAACAGCTTGTGCTCGATCAACAGATTGTCCCAGTTGATGGATGTCTTTGAAAACAGTTTTTCCAGCAGGGGTATAGCCGCGCGTTTTCCTGCCCAGAGGAGCAGTACTGATATCAACAGGCAGAATATGACAATCGAAGATTCTATGAAGTAGGGGTTGTTTGTCATCTCAGCCAAACTCTGCATAAAGTTACTCCGTTAAGGTATGAAATAATTTCCTGCCGCTGCAGGTGAGCCTTTCCTCAGAAACTTTTATGATTAGCGGCAATCATCCCGGGGATGAAAACAGGGCCGTTTATCTTCCCGGCTCCAGCGGTGTTTTCGTGGTTAAAGTTGATTTTTATGATCAGGTTTTATTACGAATTCAACATTAATGTTTTCACATGCCAAGTCTATTGCTCTGCGGCCGCCGGCGATTGTATGGGTATTAGTAAATTTTTTATTATTGTAGCGCCTGAATTGTTTGTATGGTATCAGCATCATGTATCATAAATTAGCATGAAAGGTTTATTTTTTCGAGAACTTTCAACTCCGCAGCAACATGTTCAGTGGGACAATTGAGTGCTATGATGA
>CAYVIE010000128.1:0-9057 GCA_964451355.1 uncultured Desulfobacteraceae bacterium | reverse complement strand
CATGCAACAGGTTGATATTACAGCTTTTTAAAAACTACCTGTTAAACTTGGGCTAGCCCTGCGTATGTTGTCCTCGCATATTTAACGGCTCTGTAAGCTCCGTAACAAGTCCGACTCACAACGCCTTGCATACTGAGCTTATTACAAAGCCGCCGCAGGTATTTTTAAAAGAGTTGAAGCATTTTTTCAGTATCAGAATTTAGACTTTACCGTGAAAACACCTCCGGGGCCGGGGAGAAAGACAGACTTCTTTTCATGCCAGGGGGGGCTTGCTGCCAGTCATGGAAATTTACGAGTCCGTCGCCCGGCCGGGGGCGATTCAGCCCCGGCCGGGGGGTAGGGGTGGAACCATTTGAATTCATTGGCACCAGCGGCACAGCATTTCCTCGGCCTGCGCCATGATTCTGTCAAAGAGCTCCTGCATTGAGGGAATATCATGAACAAGCCCCACTCCTTGCCCGCAGGCGAGAATCCCCTTGTCCACATCTCCTTCGTCAAACATCTTTTTTGCATTTTCACCCTTTATGACTTCGTATATTTCCATGAAGTCCGCCTTTTTTTCTTCCAGGGCAAGGCATTCCCTGGCTGCCCGGTTGGCAAGGACCCTGTGGGTGGCGTTTAGTGATCTCATGATGAGCATGGTATCGAGCTCTGATGCATTGACAAGGGATTTTTTTATGCGTTCATGTATGGGAGCCTCTTTTGTGCAAAGCAGGCGGGTCCCCATGATGACGCCTTCGGCTCCGAGTGCGAGAACCGCGGCTACGCCCCTGCCGTCTGATACACCACCCCCGCCTATTACCGGGAGGTTGACTGCATCAGCAACCACCGGCACAAGGACAAGGGTGCCTATGTCGAGCTTTCCCGTGGCGCCTCCATTTTCATATCCGACGACAGTAATAACATCGGCTCCCATTGCTTCAACCTTTTTTGCGTATTTGACCCCCACGCATTTGTGTATCCATGTCATGCCAAGATCCTTGAACCTTCCAACCAGCTCTTCTGGCGCATGATGCCCGGAGGTCTCTACTATCTTCAATCCAAAGTCCGCCATGACATCGATATACTCATTGTTGTCTATCTGGGTCATGGCGGGAAACAGGTTGATATTTACGCCAAAGGGTTTGTCGGTCAGGGTTTTCATCTTTTCCATTGCCTGGGCAAAAGAGTCTTTTGACTTGTAATTTGCAGACGCTATTATGCCCAATCCTCCGGCATTACTCATGGATGCGACGAATTCGGCTGTGGATATCCACATCATGGCGCCGCCGATTATGGGATATTTTATGCCGAACTTGTAGGTTATTTGTGTTTTGATCATCATTTTCCTCCTTGGATCTGTTTGTGTTTGCAAGCGATAATACAGGATAACGGCTAGTTTGTCCCGAAGATTCTGGCGGTCTCCCTTGCAAGGGCAAGGGTATGGGCTCTGATCTCGGCAGGACTGCGTCCCGGGTAACGGGCATAGCTTATCATGATGCCGTTCAAGGCGCAGAAGAGGCAATGGGCTTTTTTGCGATCAGCATCCTTGCAGCCTGATTTTTTCAGGGCAGCCTCTATTTTGATGATCAAGGACCTCATCATATTGTTTAATCTTTCTGTGCCAAGAGAGGTCATTGTCCCGCCCAGCATGAAATAACCCATCATCTGGAAAAAAGCCAGGTTGTCGTTCATGTAGGTTATATATTTCTCGCAAAGTGTTTCCAGTATGTCGGTCACACCGGATTCTTCCAGGTCTATGAGGTTGTCTAGCTCAGTTGCGTGTATGAGAAAAACATCAAGAAAAAGGTCGTCCATGTTTTTGTAATAATGATAGATCGTGCCTATCCCTATACCTGCGGCCTTGGCTATCTGACGCACCGAGACAGTTTTGAATTCTTTTGTTGCAAAGAGGTTTTTTGCCGTGTTGACTATCAGTTGTTTCCGGGAGAGTTTTTGTTCTTTTTTCAAGCTGGAATAGTGGCTGTTTGAATCACGTGATACACTCATACGAGACACCTGTTTTGATTTCTTTATTGAATTATTATGACATGAGAGCTTGTCTGTATCCCCTGTGTATAAAAGGAAGCATCTGCTGACGGTTCCGTAAACTTTTACGATTAGCAGCAATCACCCTATAAATAAGCCGCCCTTCGGAGCTTTCTCCCGCACACCATCTGCTTTGCCGGTATCCGGATGATATGGTTTACCCTTATCGGCCGGTTACCTTCGCGCATCTGGCGAACAGGCAGAAACTCACGAATCCTGGCTGTAACTGATTGTACCGGGAACGAGTTCTTACTGAAAACTAAAGCAAAAATTATGCCTTGGATCAAGCTTGATATGAATTCTGTCAGACAATTGAATGAGGGATTTACCAGTCTGATCAGGTCTTGCGAACAGTGCTCAGAAAGAGGGGAAGGGGCCGGTTTTTGCAAAAACAGCCCGGCCCCGGTGGTCAATGCCTTCATTACAATCTGTTATGGGGCCAGTTTATTGCCGAAAACCTGTTCCATGTCTTCATCGTTGAAACATCTTTCCTGCTCATCAGGGTTCATGGCGTCATCTTCCATTTTTCGCTTTGAATACCTTTCGGAGAGCACTTCCCGGTAATATTCATGCTGGATGAGCAGGTTCATTATCTCGGTGGTGCCTGTCCAGATCATGCTTAAACGGGTGTCTCTCAAAGAACGTTCAATAGGATAGACATCGGTATATCCGATCCCGCCCATAACCTGCATGGCATTGTTTACCACATTCCAGGCTGCTTCAGTAGCGAAACGCTTTGCTTCACTAACGATGCGGCGCATGTTTGGATAATTCTCGTCTACTGCTTTAGCCGCCATGTAGGTAATCGCCCTTGCCGCATCGAGCTGGGTGATGGCGTCTGCTATCTTGAAACTGACTCCCTGGTACTTGCGGATCTCCTTGCCGAATGCTCTGCGGCGGTTGGTATACCGAACAGCCATGTCTAAAGACGCCCAGACTCCCAGGCATCCGGCGGCTGAAGTCAGTCTTTCAGGTATCATCATCTGATGAAAGCACAATGCGCCACCGTGAAGTTCACCCACAAGGTTTTCTTTAGGGACCTTGACGTCCCTGAAGACAAGGCGGCCCGTGCCTCCGCCACGGCAGCCCATGAGCCCATACAAATATTCTGTTTCAACTCCCGGTCCGCGGTCGACTATCAAAAGACTTAGCCTGTTATACTTGTGGGCATCAGGGTCAAAGTTCGTGCGGGCATATACAAGGAAGAAATCAGCGCCTTCGGCTCCTACCACGAAACGCTTCATGCCGTTTAAAATGAAATGATCGCCTTTTAAATCGGCACGGGTCATGGCGCCGAAAAAATCAGAACCGCCCCTCGGTTCTGTCAGAGCTTCTGCAGCGACAAGTTTTCCTTCAAGGTAAGGTTTCAGATATTTTTTTTTCTGCTCTTCTGTGCCGAACATATTAATGGCTTCGCCGACTATTGACGGCATTGCATAGGCGCATCCCAGGGCGATGCCAAGGCAGCCGATTTCTTCTATGGCTGCGACCTCTGCTGTCCAGCTCATCTCCCTGCCGCCGTATTTTTTCGGAAATCTCAACCCCAAAAGACCTCTTTGCCCCAGTTTTTCAACAAACTCCCTGGGATACTTGATCTCATCTTTGTCCATTTTGCGCAGGAAATCAGAAGTTATCTCTTCTTTTACAAATTTCCTGGCTTCCTGTTTTACTTGTCTTGCCTCGTCTGAAAGCATGAAGTCATACATAGCTCTTCTCCTTTGCGATGTCGGATTCAGGGGTGGAGCAACCATGGCCAATGATCTCGTAACCTTTCATGATTGCCGCTGAACGTGAAAGAATACGAGACCAGGGAATGCTTTTTGTTTCACGTCATTTTAAGCAACAGGTTCCGGTTTTCCAATTATATGTTGAGCATGCCTTGCTTTATGGAGCCTCTAAAACAAGCATCCGGGTTAAACATTATCGTTATTGACGGCATGAGCGGCCGAAGCGGGCGGGGATAAACCCCGCCCCTAGGTTTTGTTTTGGGTGTTGGTGTACAGATATAGCATGTATTTCGTATAAACCTGGTATATCCCATCCTCCCCGGTCTCATGCCTGGATAACGTGTTTTTCGTAGGGGCGGGGTTTACCCCCGCCCGTTTGCAGAATGCAGGTTATACAGGCGCGATGGTGTAAACACACTCTACGAAATAATTTGCCTTCCCCAAAACGGGCTTTTCCCGTAATGAGATTTTTACCCTGAAAGCACCTCCGGGGCCGGGAAGAAAAACGGCCCTATTTTCATCCCCTGGATGATTGCTGCTGATCATGAAAGTTTATGAAAATTTATGATATCCTGCTTAAATGAATTCAAATGGTTCCACCCCCACCCCCGGCCGGGACTAAACCACCCCCGGCCGGATGATGGACTTTTCACGAGTCCATCATAGTTGTCGTTTCAAATTCCATTGATGAATTGAACTTTGCGGCCACTTTTCGAACACTGATAGAAATATCGAACATCGCTCGACAAGTCAATGTTATTTTTTCAACTTGAGAGTCACCTTTAATACATGCTGCTTGAATCTTTGCATTCCGCCTCCGGTCTTGACAACATCTGCAAGTCCCTGGGGATCTGTCACTATGACTCCGGAGAGCAGGGTTACAGGCGTGTGAACAAAAACACGGGGAATCAGGGGTGTGCTGGGGCCGAGTACAGCTACTTCGCGGCAGTTACAAGTATAGGGCAAAATGGAATCAATCGTATGGTTGGCAAGTGTAGTGGCACTGATGATGGCAATATCACAGGAAGGCATTATGCTTGGTATTTCGGAGGAAGGCAGCAGGTAGGATCTTTTTGCCTCAATCTGTTCGAATACGAATAGTTTGCGGCATATTTTATTGATTTTACGCACAATGGGTGCAAAGTCTCCAACCATGGCCACCATGTCTGTATTTTTTATTTCCAGGAATGATAAAATATCGCCGGTTTCCGTATCACCTGACATCCGGTTGCAATGGGCGTTGATCGTGGCCAGTCCGACAGCCGCAGAGACTGGAGCCTTGCTGCCAATGAGCTTGATGTAAGAGTCTGTGCTTGGATTTTCGAATGGCACAGGGCCATTGTAAATGGTGCAGCCGTTTTTTATGGATGCCAGGGGAGTCCCGGCGACACCGGCCAGGCCGGATTCCAGCTCTATGAATATATATCCAAGCCCTATGATCAGATCTTTTACAGCCTCTTTGGAAATATGTTCCAAAGCGTATGCTTCAAGCCCGGCGATTGTTTTCATGATTACCCGTTGTTCTTACTGTTCCTGGAGCCGAGGGCTGTGAAAACAAAATCATGTATAGCAACAGGCAAAAGAGTACAGACGATATGATACCTGCCGGAATGTAATACCGGCCGAATGGGGCGACCACAAGCACTGTAATCCAATGCAAGGCTATGGTTGATATTGAATCGAGCCTTATGGGAAAATCGTTGTATCTGCAGATCACTGCCAGGCCGCACAGATTCCAGCCATACAGGGACGCAAACGAATGGACAGACAGGATGAGCGCAGAATACTGATCCGGATATCCGGGGTAGGATTCATATATTATATACATGATGCCGGTGATTGCGGTTACAAGCAGAAAAAACATTCCTGACAGCAAAAAGAATTTCTGCTGCATGCTCCTGCACAGTCGTATGAAGATGAACACAACGAAGACCACGGTAAAAAAGAGGATGAGCGTAACAACAACCTGCCATTCCAGCATTTGAGCAAGGATCAGGATGAAGAATATGATAACACCCAGATTGATATTCCAGAAGCTTATGTTCTTCAAAATGTTCACCAGGAGAGAATCGTTTTCCATGTAGGAAAAGATAAGGCTGAAGGTGATAAGTGACAGTGGAAAGGAAAAACCAAGGAAAAATGTGTTGAGCTTGAGTTTGGCCAGTTCAATCCACTTGAAATACTCGTTGTTCAGTATAACGAATCCAGCAATGGCAATTCCAATGGATAAGCATAGCAAGGACGCGTGGTGAAATTTCCTTGAGACCGGAGTTTTCAGGGTGAAAAAATCAAAGGGGAAGAATGAAAAAGCCCTGGTTCGGATTTTTTCTACTATCCATATCATGGGGATGCTAAGCGCCAGTACCGGCGGATAGATTTCTAAAAACGCGAAAAAAGCGTAACCCATGGCGCAGGCCAGATATGCCGCGGTTATAGCGTTGAGTTTTGTGGAACCTTGCGTGAAATACAGGATTATGGTGCCGCCGGTGCAAAGGTTGTATAAAAAGATATGCAGTCTTTCAAATTCATAAGGATAGCCTGGAAATATGGTGTCGAGGAATCCGAAAAAAAGAGCTAAGGTCATCAGCAACAGGATAGTGATTCTTAGTCGTATGCTCATTGTAGTATAATTTTTTGGCTTTGGTCAGATAATTGAAAAGTTGAAAAGTATCAGTGTTACAGGCGTTACGCGGCCTCTTTTTTCAAGGGCGGTTTTCCGCTCAACGTAAAGCAGGATAGCTGTTCATGATTCTTTTCCCAGTACATGTCGTATAGCCTGTTCGATTACAGGGAATCTGAAACTATAGCCTGTGCGCATCAGTTTTTCCGGAACGACCCTTGTGCTTGAAAGTATGGTTTCTTTGGCCATCTGACCGAATGCTGACAAGACCGCCCATTCAGGGATGGTTATAACCACAGGTCTTTTTAACACCCGGCCGATAGTACCGGCAAGCGTTTCGAACCTGACTGGCTCTGGAGCACACAGGTTGACCGGGCCTGAAATCGAGTCATCAGCCATGATATGCAGCACGGCTCCCAGAACATCGTCAATAGCGATCCAGCTTACAAACTGTTTGCCGGATCCTATCTTCCCGCCAAGCCCTGCACGAAAAACCGGCAGCAGGCGTTTCAGGGCTCCCCCTTCGGGTGTCAACACGACACCGATCCGCATGAACACAGTTCTTATGCCGGAAGTTTCCGCCGGGCTTGCGGCCTTTTCCCATTTCACGCACACATGAGATATAAAGTCGGTGCCAGGCCCGCTGGTTTCGTCTGTGATTTCGTTTTTTCTGTCTCCATAGTATCCAATGGCAGAAGCGTTTAGAAAAAGTTCCGGCCTGCTTGGAAGCCTGGAAAAGAGCTGCGCAAGGAAACCGGTGGATTTGACGCGGCTCTCAATAATCCTTTTTTTCTTTGCCCCGGTCCATCTGCCCTTGCCTATGTTTTCTCCTGAGAGATGGATCGCCACATCAATTTTTCCTATCGATTCCAGCGCCTTTATGTTAATGAAACCTGCATATGGATTCCATTGGACTTCGTCTTTTCTCCGGGCCTTTCTCCTTACCAGTCGTATCACCCTGTGCCCCCCTGTGGAAAGGAAAGCGGTAAGCTTTTTCCCTATAAGGCCGGATGCACCTGAAATAAGGATGGTTTTGGACCCAAGCCCGTAGTTTATATGATCATGTATATCCGCGGCAACGGTCTTGTGGCGGTATTCGAAGATGCGTTCAAGTTTCTTTTCGATTGCAGGAGTTCCGATCCGTGTGCCGGCAGGATGAAAGGGCAGGGTGTATTCGATTTCATCTATGTATTCACAAGATCCGGAACCCGTATCAACAAACTTGTGTGTATGTTCCCAGCTGCGAAAAGGACCTTTGATCTGTATGTCCTTGAACAGTTTACCCTCTTCGTACAGGGTATGCTTTGCATGCCATTTGAAGGGAAAAGGACCGGCGTGCAGCACCATCAACACTTCTGTGCCCGGCCGGATGCCACCTGAACCGGATATCACGGTTACCGGGTCCCATGGCGGGCTCAATCTCTCCAGGGCGCCCGGCCGGGCATGCCAGGCAAACAGGCTCTTTGCAGGGACATTGATTATCGATTTCTTTTTAAATATTGAAGCGGTCATGTGGCTGCCTGGGATTTTATTTGTGTTTTTCCTGGATCCGTTTTTTGATTGAAGCAAGGAATCAGGCAGGGATCAGCTTTTTTCTTTAAGGTGTCTTTGCATACGGCGATCGTCTTTTTCGTGCTCCTGGCAGCCGCTGCCTTGATTTCTGCATACAGCGCAGCGGGAATCAGAACAGAATTGGCAGTAATGACACTCATGACAGGAGTGCTTGCGTTTAATGCCATGCGACGAATCCGGAACGTATACAAGACCGGGCAGCCCGGGATACCTTACAAAGGCCATTGCGTCAAATCTCCTTCAGGCCCTTTATCCTGTGTTCTCCACCAAAGACCATCAAGGTATTTTTTTTCGCACAGGCTATGGTCATTCCCACTTTACCGGCCAGCTCAATTGCAAGGGCGGTCGGCCTTGAAATACCGACGATGATTTCAATCCTTCCCCTGGCTGCTTTCTGCACAAGTTCGTAGCTCAAGCGGGATGAAAGAACAGCAATCTTTGCCATGCCAAGGGAACCGGCCAGGAGCGCTTTGCCCAGAGCCTTGTCCAGGGCGTTGTGCCTGCCCACATCTTCTGCGGAAGCTAAAGGTTTTTTTTCCGCATCAAGGATCATGGCCGCATGGGCGCTTCTGGTTTCAGCATACAAGGGTTGAGCATGTGTGAGCTGATCGACGCATTCGAAGATTTCATGGGGAGTAAGACCGACGCTGATCGGTATAGGAAACAGGACCTGGCAAATATCATCGATTATCTCCTTGCCGCATATCCCGCAACTGGTCTGGCTGACAAATCCCTTCCTTTCAAGTATCCGTGATACAGCTTTTCTTCTTTCCGGGATCAGGGTTACTGTGGCCACATTTATGTTATCCTCGGTGCAGTAACCAATGGTTTCAATATCCTGTGCAGAATCTATGATTCCTTCAGAAAGGCAGAAACCAGCGGCATGTGCGAGTTCATCCCCGGGGGTCCGCATCACAACGGAATAAGGTTTTCCATCGATACGAATGGAAAGAGGTTCTTCCGGGATCAGCCGCTGTGTGGTTTTATCAGGCTTGAAACCGGGGGCCTTGAATATGATCGTCTTATACTCGATTGCATGAGGCTTCATCAATAAAATTTCCCATGTGCATGTGCCAAGGAAGAAAGATGGTTATCAAATTGTGGTAACAG
>CAYVIE010000127.1:0-9228 GCA_964451355.1 uncultured Desulfobacteraceae bacterium | reverse complement strand
ATTTTGAGAAGCAAAAACTGTAAGTCACGTAAAATTACGCTGAATAGTTACACAAATTTTTTTATTGTTGACTTTGAACATTGTTTTGAATATCCATCCCGCATTAATAGTTTATTTGCTATTAGCCGGTTATTACAGCAGGCCTCTGTTATAAACATGAGTGTAGTTCCTGTACATATTGCCGTCCTGTCTATGGCTTTCCTTGGCCTTACCTTCTTAGGACACTGGGAAGCATTCCCGTGGGGTTTTACGGGTTATCTGCCAGCCATGGTCCTTGCCTTTGTCGGAGGTACGATCTCCGGGCTTGTCCATTTGTATTGTATGAAAAAAGAAAGACGTCGCTATGAATACCTGGAAAATCAGTATAATATCCTTAAAACAGGATTCTGTGCCGATCAGAATCTGTTGAGAAACCTGGAGCATAAAAAACTCCTGTTGGACTCTTTCAACCGTGTCATATCTCATGCTCTTGACGGGGCGAATTTTGAATCCGTGGCAGAGATGTTTCTCAAGGAAATCCTGGACTTTTCTGGGAGCATCTTTGGTTACATAGGCGCGGTTGAAGAATCAGACGGAAAAATCCGACTTCTCGCCCGTATGGTAAACGACGATACGGCCCGAATGCAAAAGGATTCAATAAAACCTGATGAGAATGCCATCATCGCATTGCTTGAACTTGTGGCAAGCCATAAAAAATATCTCGTTATAAACGATATGGATATATTCTCCCGCCGAGTCAAAATAAATGTGGCCTCTGATGCGGATATTTCAAGCATTGAAAATTTTTTTGGATTTCCTGTTTTTGATAAAGGCCGGACATGGGTTATCGGAGTTTCAGGAGCAGCTGGCGGATATTCCGGCATAACTCCTGAAGAGTTTATTCTTTTTGGTGACATTTTTGTTAAAATTTACAGCCAGAAGAGAAAAGAGGATGAGCTAAAAAAGAATATAGCAAATCTTGATATGCAGTTAGAAGAACTTTCGCGCTTCTACAGGGTGTATCTGGAAAAACAACGCGAGCTCGATCAGGAAGTCAGATATAACGCATTGTTTAAAATGGCTGGAAACAAGGTGGAAGAATTGAGTGCCCCCGTGAATGATCTTCTCTTTCATATTAATTCCTTTAAATATTCTGCCATGAACAAGGCTGGGAATAGTGAATGTGTCGATGATCTGACCTCCAAGCTTGCGGGGATTGAACTGGCGGGCCTGAGAATAAAAGATATAGTAAATGATGTTATTTCCATAAGACCCGAGGAGCACGAAAGGAAAGATGATTCGAATGAAAATATTTCAACCAAATCCATTGTAATACTCGTAGTTGAAGATACAGATCTTGACTACAGGTTGGTGGAAAGCCTCCTGAAGAAGGGATTGGATAATGTCACTGTGATCAGGGCAAAAAGCATTGAAGAGGCTTTCAAGATTATAACATCAGAACATATAGATTTTCTTATACTTGATTATTACCTTGGAGATGGAACGGCTTCTGACCTTTTAAGGAGGCTGGATGTAGCGGATATTTCCCTTCCCGCCTTGGTGGTTACCAGCCGTGGCAGCGAAGAGGTGGTTCTTGATGCGATGCGGGCCGGGGCCGTTGACTATCTCCAGAAGGAACGCATGGAAAGCGCAACGCTGGTAAAGGTGATCAAAGAGGCGATAAGGCGTTTTATCACCGCACAGGAAGCTAAAAAATCTCTCCGGAAAATCACGGAGATGACCCTTAAAGATGACCTGACAGGCCTGTACAACAGGAGATTTACGTCAGAAGCCCTGGTGCGGGAGATCGCCATAGCATCCCGTTACGATCGCCCCCTTTCTGTCTGCATGATGGATATAGATCACTTCAAACAGGTTAATGATACATACGGCCACCTATGCGGTGACATGGTGCTGGAATGGATCGGCAAGACTCTGGCAGAAACACTCAGGACATCTGATATTCCTTGTCGCTTCGGTGGCGAGGAATTCCTTGTTATTTTGCCGGAGACAAGTAATGAAGCGGCCTTTCAGTTTGCGGAACGGTTCAGGAGAATCGTGGCGAGCAAGCTTTTCGAATATGAGGGGAAGAATTTCAGGATTACTTTAAGTTGCGGAGTTTCTGGATTTTCAAAAGAAGGTCCGGCCACCCCCGACGACATGATCTATTCGGCTGACCAGGCGCTCTACGAGGCCAAGCGCCGGGGGCGTGACCGGTGTGTTATAGCTGGTGGCGTTTTTGTGGATGAAGTCTGCACATCTACAACCTGCCTTCAGTAACAAGCCGTGCAAAATGTTCAAACGAACGGTCATATGTTCTTTCTGCTGAATCCGGAAAACAGCACCCTGGCAATTGTCTGCTTTTCAGGTGATATCTGAGGCATTCACAGCAGATTCCCTTTCTTGAGCAAGGTTCATAGCTACAGTTGCAGTGCTTGAGGTTATCTTCCTTTTTGCATTCCATAGTTTTTTCACCTCCTTGATATGTTTTTTATTGAATCAAAAATATGTTTTATTGAACCAAGAAGATATTTTTAATAACACATGAAAATAACAAATGCCAGTAAAGTAGTTCAATCGTATCCTTGGGGAGTGAGCTTCGTGTTGTTGAAGCGGTTTGGCTGTAATATTTAGCGGGGATAAAATCCTTATGTTAAGGGTCATGACTTTCAACCTTCGTTTTGAAAATAAATCTGATGGTGAGAATGGCTGGGAATACCGCAAGTCTGCAGTTGTCAGCCTGATAAAAAAATATTCTCCTGATATATGCGGCACCCAGGAGGGCAAACCATCACAGTTGGCATACCTGGATAAAAATTTGCTGGATTATACCCGTGTTTGTCCTAAAAGGCCTGAAAATCCCGATGCCCAGTATCCAACACTCTACATTAAAAAAGATGTATTAACACCTTGTTTCGGAAGGGAATTCTGGCTTTCCGAAACCCCTGACCGTTACATGAGTAAGAGCTGGGGGAGCGCATTTCCCAGGATGCTGAGTTATGCCATGTTCCAGGATAAGGAAGGCCGCAGATTTTACGCAGCGGTCTGTCATCTGGATCATATCGGCAGTACCGCCCGGGTCAAGCAGGCCGGCATGATAGCTGACTGGGTCAAATCGTGTAAAGATCCAGTGGTGCTCACAGGCGACTTCAATGATGAACCCGGTTCTGAAGTCTATCGGATACTGACCAGACCGGAGACCGGCCTGTTCGATACATGGATGATGGCGAAGATGCCCGAAGACCAGAAATCATATACACATCACGATTTCAGCGGGATGCCGATTGCGGCAAGAATGGACTGGATTCTTGCCACGAGGCATTTCATGGTCCTTGCTGTGAAAGTGGTAAGAGATAATACTGACGGCCGATATCCGTCTGACCATTTTCCCTATATGGCAGATCTGGATTGGGTGGAAGAATGATGGAAGCCTGATATACGGGCCGAAAGTCTTTTTAATATTTGCCTGATAAAGAGGTCTCCAGGCAGTTGAAATTGTTGAGGACGATTTCTGGAACGTGTGTGCTGTTTATGTTATTTTAATCCTGTAGCCCGTCTTTTTCTTCCCATCGTGTACCATGGCGAACCAGGGATATTCGCTGGTTTTTCGGATCATTCGCGCTGCGAAGTATTTCGCTACAAAGTATCCTATGTGATCCTTGGGCATCGGCATGGGGCATCTTGCAAAAAATGTTAACAAATGGTCGGTAAATTTCCTGCAGGTAAGTCTGTGATTTGAGCGTAGAAGATCCTGATAGCGTTTTGGGTTTATCTTTCCGGTTTTCGGATCCGTGCTTTCGGCAAGCAACCATCCGGTTTGCCATGCCGGTTCTATGCCCGCACCAATTATTGGATGGGCGACCCCAAGGGAATCACCGGTAAAAAACAAGTCGTGGGAATCGTGATTCAAATGCGCAGGAGCATTCGCGGTTGAAAAGCGGACCGGGATTTTCCAGCCCTCGGGCTTGTCCGTGTCGAACCTGAACTTTAACCCGTAATCCCTGGATATATTTGAAATAAATGATTCCAGCCAAGTGAGAACAGCATTTTTTGGAACCATTCCTCCGGCTCCGATATTGATTCTGTTGTCAGGTCCGAAAAAAATCCATCCATAGCCTTTCAAGGATGTTGAAAATGACATGAGGTGATGGTCGGGAATGCTTCCTGAAACGACTGTTCCCTGATAACGGCATGTGAAAGCCCTTTTAAGATCTGACCAGTATTGGCCTGAAATGTGCCGGACAAGCCCCCCTGCTCCACAGGCCATGACGATCTGGGGAGAGAGATTACGTATGTCTTTTGGATAAATCCGTTTGAATTTTATGCTCACCCCCGGTGCACAGCTTATTTTTTTGATCAGCAAGCTCTGGAGTTCCTTGCGGGATATGACAGAGAAAAATCCGTTTATAAAAAAGAAGCGTTTATCAGAAAACTCGAACTTCAGCCTGGGGAGGGAAAAATCATATCCTTTAGGATGGATATCGAGCTCATTTGAGAGATACGCACTGAATTCGCGGCTGATAGCGCCTCCGCACGGTTTGTCCCAAATTTTGGCCTCGTATACCGTTACGGGAATCCTATTTTTTGCAAGGTGGTAGGCAGTAGAAAGGCCTGCCACATTACCGCCGATTATGCTTATTTCTTCTTTCATTTCACCTTGAAAATGTGTGGTTCCAGCCGGTCTTGTTGCAGGTTGATAATGATGGACTCGTAAAGTCCATCATCCGGCCGAGGGCGATTCAGCCCCGGCCGGGGGTGGGGGTGGAACCATTTGAATTCATTTCAAATGGCGGGGGAGGGGAAACCCTCCCCCATCTCGTAAAAGCGTTTTTGCTTTTACCGTGAAAACATCTCCAGGGGTCGGGATGAGAAACAGCGTTGTCCCCTCACAAGAAACCGCGGACAACCCTACCGTACACCCCGGTTCATTCCGGCATGACCACCTCGATTATACCATCAAGAGCAGCCTTGAACCTTTCCGCATCGTTTTTATCGCCGACAATTGCGCCAAAGTGCATTGGAATGGCGATTTTTGGGTTAATCTCTTTTGCCGCCTCCACAGCTTCCTCAGCCGTCATTACATAGGTTCCTGACACGGGCAACAGGGCGATATCGGTTTTATAGTCCTTCATTTCAGGGATATGGTCCGTGTCGCCTGCATGGTAAATCCTGACACCATCGATCGTAATGATGAAGCCAAGCCAATCGTTTGCTTTGGGATGAAAGTCCTTGTTAGTGTTATAGGCCCTGACAGCTTCGATTGTAATCCCCTTTACCTCAAGGGTATCACCAGGTCTGATGATTCTTGTGTCTCCCTTGAGTTTTTTTGCCGAGTCTTTTTCTGTGACAATAACTGTATCGCTTTTTTTCAATTTTTCTATGTCTTCGGGAGAACAATGGTCAAAATGTTCATGTGTGACAAGGATCAGATCGGCTTTCGCGTCGTAATCGATCTGGTAAGGATCAAAACAGACAGTAACAGAGCCATTTACCAGAAAACCATCATGTCCGAGCCACTTGATTCTTTTTACCATCTCATTGGTCTTCATGATCATACCTCCTGTTTTGCTTACGCTTGTGCTGATATCAGACTTCGGCGCCATTAATACGGGTTAATTTTGCAACAGGCTTATTGTTCCATGGGGCCGTGATTGGTTCTTCCATATGCTGGTTGCGGGCATATGGAAAAACATCCACAAGGGCGGCCGATATTTCAAAAAAACAAATACCCCGAGGCTTTTTTCCGTCACGGCTCCAGGTGTTCCTCATCTGATTCCTGGATTCTATCGGTTATGAGTCCGAAAAAGAAGTCGTGTGATCCAGTAAATAACCAGCCCAGATGTATAAGACATTTTCTGCATAAGGCCACCTGCCACGTATGCCCGGGAAACCACGTGAATTCCTCGGTAGGTTTTCCTGCGGTCAGACAACCTTCTGCCGCCTTGAAACAAGTTATCTCGAATAACAGTCCATGGGGATTAACAAAGGTATGGGTATAGCTACCTGAAATCGAAATCTTGTATCCTGACATTGTAACCTTTGCGCGGCATTGCCGGCATATGATAATCCGTCCGGAATAAAGTCTGTCTTTTGCATAGCTTGATGGTTCAGGCTTGGAGACGCCAGTGGTCTTGTTCCCTTTTTTTTTCGGCATCTTGCACATAATATGTGTTTGCCCGTAAATAACTTGCCCGCAGGATGCCTTGATTCTCGTCATTGTCTCTTTCCCTCATGGATCGGATGATAACCTTTCAGGAAAGAACAGGGTTTGGATGACCTGTGTTGAATCAATCAACTGGTGGCCCGGATTTTCCAGCCTGTTCAACAAAGCGTTTTTTTTAATGGATCCTTCATTTTTTTATCCAGATTTATGTATACCAAACAACAGTAAAGCATATCAAACATAAAGGGGCCATTGGTAAACAAATGCCGTGGTTGCAAAATCAAGGAAAAAGTCTGCGACCATATGTATTTATATAGGTTGACATTGATGATGCAATCGTAAAAAAGCATTTTTTGCTTTTACCGTGAAAATTCCTCCAATGCCGGAGAGATAGACAGCCCTGTTTTCATGCCCGGGGGCGATTGTCACTAATCATGGAAGTTTACCGTGAAAATTCCTCCAATGCCGGAGAGATAGACAGCCCTGTTTTCATGCCCGGGGGCGATTGTCACTAATCATGGAAGTTTACGAGATCCTCAACATTGAAATGTAACAAAGTATGCATGTAATTTAGCCCGGTTTTTTTGTCGCTGTATCGGATATCCTTAGTGCCATCGCCCTGAGACGGCATGAAGTGGCTTCAAACAGATTTGTCTGTTTTCAAATGGTACGTAATGTTACAAATAACGGGTACAGGTGAGCCTGATTAAAATTGCTTTCATGTCAGTTTTTGATGATTTTTTAGAACATAAAAGGATTATCAAATGTGCGGTATATATGGAATAGTATCCAGAAGCATGGGCAAGCATGAAATCCAGGAGAAACTGACCCGAATGGGTAACCTGCTTGAACACAGGGGGCCTGACGACAGGCGCGAGCTTCTTCTTGAACACGGTGATACAGTCATAGGAATCGGTTTTGTGAGGCTTGCAATTATCGATCTGGAGACAGGGATGCAACCGATTGTCTGTGACGAGGATCAGACCCTGATCGTGTGTAACGGACAGATATACAATTACCTTGAACTGAAAAATTCACTTGTTAATGTTTCCTTCAAGTCAAAAGGAGATATAGAAGTAGCTCTACATTTATACAGGAAAACAGGTCCTGGTTTCCTTGACCTGTTAAACGGTATGTATGCTGGGGTTATTTATGATCCCATAAAGGAGATTATTCTCCTGTTCAGGGACAGATTCGGTATAAAACCGTTATATTATAGGGCGGATAAGACATCGTTTGCCTTTTCATCTGAGATAAAACCATTGTTCGTACCATGGTCAAAGCGACCCAGAATCAGGGAAAAAGGAATAATCGATTATTTTTCATACAGGTTCGTTCCGGGTGAAAAGACTATATTTTCAGGTATCAAAAGGGTGTTGCCTGCAAATTTTCTCCGTTTTTTGCTGCGTTCTATGAAGTATGAAAAAAAGTGTTATTGGGAGTATGAAAAGCATATTCTTCATGGTCAATTAACGTTAAAGGATGCTGCTGAGCGTTTTTCTTATCTTTTTGATGATGCCGTGAGACTTCGTCTCAGGTCAGATGTGGAGGTAGGAAGCTTCATAAGCGGCGGCATTGATTCTGCGGCGGTAGCCAAGAAGGCGGCCGGCCTGGTCCCTGCCATGAAACTGTTTACCGTGACATTCAGAGAGGAAAAATATGACGAATATGCCGATGTATTGAGGCTTGTTTCGAAGTTCAGGAATGATTTCAAATCTGCCCGGCTGGTTCCTGTACACTGCGAAATCAGAGGGCTTGAAAGGCTTTATGATATTGTGGAAGCCCTGGAGGAGCCGATTTGTCTTGGAACTGTAATACCCACTGATATAGTCTGTGAAAAAGCGTCAAATATGCTCAAGGTGGTGCTGACCGGAGAAGGAGCAGACGAGATATTTGCTGGTTACCGGAAGTTCATGATTGAAGTTGCTGCAGAGAATTTTGATGACCTGTCTCCTGCCTTACGAAGGCGGTTTATTAATTTTTACCCTGAATTGAAGGATTATCTTAAGGCCAGGAGCAACAATCCGGCAGAGCAATATATTCAGCTTGAGCGTCTTTTTGATTCGTCACAGATAAAAATGCTGACCGGCATTTCCCTCGACAACAGCCTTCCCCGGGTAGTTATGCCTCGATTAATGAACAGCAGATTGGATCCCGTGAACAAAATGGTTGCCCATGAGATACGGACAAGGCTGACCGATTATGTGGTGATGCGTTTGGATAGACTGTCAATGAGGCATTCCCTTGAAGCCAGGACACCGTTTCTGGATTACAGGCTGGCTGAGTTTTCTGCAGCTTTGCCTCCCGCCATGAAGGCCAATCTGCACTTCAACAGGGAAAAGTTTATCTGCTCGTTTGCTCATTTATATTCAGGATTTCTTGATGCGCATTGTGCGTTTAAAAGAAAGCAGCCATTTACCTTTCCTATGGCTGATTGGCTTTCCAAGTACGATTCGCTGCCTGATTTTATCAAGGAAATTATTTATGGAGATACCATTAAACGGCATAATATTCTTGATCCTGAATATGTAAGGTTGATATCCGCAAGCATCAGTCCGCGTGGTATAGGCCCGCAGACGCTGGTGTCAGGTGCAGACAGGCTGTTTGCAATTATAATCTTTACATTGTGGTATGAACGATTTTTATGTTAATTCAAGTAGGAAACGATTTATATGAATAATAATGAAGAGATATTGACTCGAATTATATCAAGCTTTGCCACAAGGTATATTGCGCTTCTGGAATCAAAGATAAAAGGGCCGCCCCGTACTTTTGGCTTTGAATACGAATTTCTTCCTGACAGGGTCCTGGAACCCGAATTCCTGCTCCGGATCGGTGATTTTCTGGAGAAAAAGGGGGGTAAGAAGTATCAGGATGGGATTATGTATAAGTTCGGGGAAGGGATAAAAGTGGCATTCGAGCCGGGTGGCCAGATAGAGTACTGTAGCTCCCCCTTCCTGCCGGATGACAAGGAAGCGGTCATAAACATGCTCAATTTCATCGAGCAGACAAATCGTGAGATATTTAATCGTTTCGATGTCAGATACGTTGCATTGGGATATATACCAGGCCGTGCAGGAGCCCCG
>CAYVIE010000126.1:0-9297 GCA_964451355.1 uncultured Desulfobacteraceae bacterium | reverse complement strand
TTTCTAATTATTGATTCTAATTATTGATATTGATGGACTCGTACAAAGTCCATCATCATTGTCAAAGTATGGCTTTAACGCATCCGGCGTACGGGAAAATACCTACAGATCCAGGAAAACTTATTAACATGCAAGGAAAAAGTATGACAAATATCCCTCATGCTATTTTCAAGGAAGGAATTACAATTGAAAGCTGGCTACAAAAGATGTTGCAGCGTCACTTCGAGCCTGAAACCGGATCACCTTACTGGACTGAAAAAAGACACGAGCTTGAATTTGATCCTGTAAAGGATATTCGCGGCATCGAGGATTTAAAACTTTTTGGATTATTTGATGAAAATGCTCTTAGGGATACTCCGGCGAGGCGATTCATACCAAATGCATATAAGCGTGATAGATATAAAGACGTGCGGGTATTTGAAAGTGGCGGAACCATGGGTATTCCGAAACGTATCATCGACAGGCATTACCGGGAAACCGTGGCGGAGTGGTTTTCATTCTGCCTTGACCGTTGCGGTTTCAAAACCGGTGGTGACTGGCTGCATTTCGCACCCTCGGGGCCGCATGTTGTAGGCTTTACCACCGGCAAAATCGCTGGAATTCGTAACGGCCTATGCCATTACATAGATCTTGACCCGCGCTGGATCAAGCATTGTATCAAAAACGGCCTGGATGAAACAGCAGATGAGTATATTGACCACCTGGTAAACCAGGCGCTGACCATACTCCGGACCCAGGAAATATCATTCCTTTTCACGACGCCGAGGTTGCTGCTCAGGCTGGCGGAAAAAATCCCACCATCTGAAACATCGCTCCAAGGTGTGGTATGTGGCGGTACCCATGTAACCCCGGATCTTTATATGTTGATGCGGGATGAAATTCTTTCGGGAATTCCGCTGTGCATGGTTTATGGCAATACACTGATGGGAGTTGCTCCACAAGCCCATGACCCTGGCAATGACGAGTTTCCCCGGTACTATCCATTGTTTCCGAATGTGATACTCCGCGTGGTGGACCCGGCTGATCCGTGGAGGATCGTTGATTACGGCGAGAGGGGAAGGGTCATGATCACAGTCCTGAACGAGGATTACTTCATTCCAAATCTCTTAGAACGCGACGAAGGAATCAGAATCCATGGCAACGATCTTTGCCCCTGGGACGGAATCGCTGACGTCCGTCCTTTTTCCTGTATGAACGAAAATATCATTGAGGGGGTCTACTGATGCAAATACACCTGTTGCAATGCGGTGTACCCAAGCATACTCGCTCCAATGCCATTCTCCGTGCATACAATGGAGAAGATATCGCCAAAGTATCGCAAGCTGATCCTGATATTGTTCGTTTATGGATCAAGCGGGAAGCCACTTTCGAATTTCTGTATGATATAATGGACGTGTCCGAGGTCGTTGAAGTATTTCGCAAAGCTGCTGATATTTTTGCGAATGAACGCTTTGATGATGGCTGCGGAGGGCTTTCACCGCATGAGTTTGCCGTATACTACTCGCGCAGCACTGGCGCTCCGGTCTCAGTACCGTTATCAACCATTGAACGGTTCAGGATTTTTTTTGAAACCATCTCTGATGTGCTCAAAGCCCAGGCCCTGTATAATGACATCCACGTATTCGAGCTAGGGTACACTTCAACAGCTGGACGTCTGGTAGGATGGATTCCCAGGGGGAAACACCTGTTCATAGGCGCGCCATCAAACCATCCTGCAGTGCACATGATATGGCTCAGCGCGGTAGCAATGGGTTATCCTGTTGTGGTAAGGCCATCTGCAGAGGATCCATTCACTCCTTTACGCGCTATATACGCATTGATATCAGCCGGAATGCCACGGCATATGTTCAGTTTCTATCCCGGCCCCCATTCCCTTATTCCAGCGCTTGTATCAGCTTGTGATCTGTCCATCCTGTTCGGGGGACCCGACCTGGTCAAAAAATACAAGAAGCGGGCCTACACCAAAGTTTTCGGCCCGGGAGAAAGTATTCTCGTGGTAGACGATGATCACGCCGATGACCCTGAAAAAATCGCAGAAATTGCGGTACCATCGATGATGAAAGACGGAGGGCGTGGCTGTATAAACCTGAGCGCCGTGGTCACCACCAGAAACGCGGACAAAATCGCAGAAGCCATCGCCACCCGCGTAGCCTGTATCGAAATCCATGATCCCCTCGACAGGGCCGCAGCTGTTGGAGCAATCAAGGATCCTGCGACTGCACGGGCCATAGACACGTTGATCGAATCAGCTCTGCATTCAGGGGCGCGTGACATCACAGCCTCTTTCCGGAGCATTCCGCGGCTTTATGAATCATTTGGCACCCAGTTCCTGCTTCCAACAGTTATTGTTTGCAACAACACGCATGCCCCCCTCTTCAAGCGGGAACTCCCATTTCCATTTATTTCCATCACTGAGGTTCCCCGGCAGTACCTTTCCCACGCAACTGCCGGAGCTCTGGTTGCGACTCTCCTTTCACATGATGAAAGCCTTTTCCGTGAAATCCTGATGCGGCCAGACGTCTGTAAAATCTACTGGGGAGCGATCCCCACGACTGAAATGGATCTGCGTGATCCCCACGAAGGCTTTCTCGCGGATTTTCTTTTCCAGGCCAAGGCCGTCAAAGGAGAATTTTCCGAAGCAACCTGCCACTCCCGGCAAAACCTCGAGAACTCGGCAATTTGACGGAATATCGCCTCACAAATTAAGAACAAGTTCAACCGGCTTGGAGGAAAGCAACTTTTATGAGGTCATCAACCGCCAAGAAAACAATCCCGCAGCCGTCTTATTTTACTGAAGAAATCATCTTTACCCGCAAGGAGGCAAAGATAAGCGGCCGCCTCTATCTACCCCAAAAAGGCGCCCCCCCTTTCCCAATCCTGATTCTTTCCTGTGGGATCGGTGGGAGAAAGGACTGGTTTGATCCTGTCTTTCCGGAAGCTCTCTGCTCGCGTGGCGTAGCTTTGTTCACATACGATATGCGAGGCCATTGCCCCAGCAGCGGCAAAATGGACCACCAAATAGCCGGAGATATGGACTATACTGTCAGATTGCTTGCGGCACGCAAGGAGATTGATCCTTCCCGGGTGTTGATAGGGGGACAATGCCTGGGAGGTATTGTGGCCAATTTCTGCGCCGCATTAAACAGGAGAATCAGGGCGGTGGTAAACATTTCCCTTTTTCTTCCACGGCCTGTCACCAGCCGTTTCACACGAAAGGTCAATGACCTGGTGATGGCTGAAATAGAACAAAGTTCCACACATTCCGCTGATATTGACAGTGACTCCTTTTTTGAACTTTTCGCCGGCAAACTTGACGTTGTTGCTGATGCTCGTGCCATTTCACCACGTCCACATCTCATAATCCATTACAAAGATGATCCGGTCTGTCCTGTATCGCTGGTTTACGATTTTTACAAAGAGAACACCAACCCGGAAAAACGACTGATAATACTTACAAGTGAACATACTACCTGGATAAGCCGAAAGCCTCATGCTATCTCTTACGACGATCCGCGAATAGCACAAAGGGTTGCAGAATGGATTGAAAGGAACTGCTCGTGAAAAATAGATATCAATTTTTACGCTTAATCATCGTATGGACGCTGTCATGGATTATTCCGCAATTCTGCCTGCCGGCAGCGGCACCTGCCCTGCCGAATATCGGTGTAGACGCATACACCCTTCCAGAAGGCGTCACCTTCATCCGGAACCGCTTTTTTTTCGCTGAATACCAGAAACGATACGATGAAACCGCTCACAGATATATAGACCTGAAAAGAGGGGAATACTTCAAATCATGGTGGACCCTGACAGAAATAGCTTACGGCGTTACCGACAGACTGACTCTTGTTGCAAACAACTGGTACTACAAAGCTAAAATTAATACCATAGACGATACCACTGAAAAAAGTGGGGTCGGGGATTTTTATGTTTTTGCCAAATACAGATTCCCCGGACAAAACCGCCCGGAGAATCACAGCATCTGCGGGTTACTTGCCGCGCGTTTTCCCACCGGTAGTTACAAAAAACATCCTGTTCTAAGATTCGGTGACGGTTCAACAGACATAGGAACCGGATTCTCCGTCACTTTGCGGCAAGACAGGTTCAGGCATAGTCTTTTTACCGGTATATGGTTCAATTGTTTCAATGATCATGCCACAGATAAAAGGCATGAGATTGAGTACCGCTTGACCAGTGAATACTGGGTTATCCAGGAAAAACTTAATATCCAGCTTGAATTAAAGGGGATCTGGTTCGAAGGCAATGATGAAAGACTTCTTGAAATCGCACCGGGGATTCAATATATTCCGGTATTTCCATTAATATTCCAAGCATCGATAAAGATCCCGGTCGAGGCAAAAGGTTACTATCGGTACCCGTTCCAGGTGTTATGCGGGATTTCTTTCGCCCTGCCCCCGTTAGGCAAATGATAACGATCTGGATCCATGAACGTTTTCCCTTATGCCGGATGCGCGAAGACAACCGGCCTATATACTTTATATCGGCCGACTGCCAGCTTCATTCCTTCCATGCCGGAAACTATCCCGGGTCGAGGGGGAAAAGCTTAAACAACATAACGGGAACTGCATTCTTTTCTCCATTTTACGAAGCATGAAACCTGTTCGTCAAATATATACAGATCAAACATGCCGTCGACGAGAAACCGCTATGTTACCTAGCGCCAAGGATCAAACAGACGCATTCGATGACCTCTACAAGCATTACAAACACAAGATTTTCAACTATTTCTACAGGATGACCGGAAACAGGGAAAACGCTGAAGACCTTACGCAGGAAACGTTTCTGAAAGCCTACCAAGGGATCGACAGATTCGAAGGAAGGTCCAGCATCAGCACCTGGCTGTTCCGTATCGCAGTCAATACCTATTTGAATGCTGTAGCCAAGACAAAACAGGCCCCTGAAGAATGCACAGTAGAAACAATCAAAGATCCCTCTTCCCTTACCAAGGAGATGGAACTCAGGGAATTGCAATGGTGCATGCAAAAATTCCTGAGTGATCTGCCCGATTCATACCGCACCCCGATTATTCTCTATGAACTCCAGGGATTGCGAATTAAGGAAATAGCTGAAATTATGAATATTTCACCTGAAACTGTAAAGATCCGGCTGATCAGGGGAAGAAAGAAACTCAGGGCCATCATGTGCAAGCAATGCTCGTTTTTCCGTCCCAACAATCCTTGCAACTGCCGGGGAGAAAAATGGAAAGCAAAATAGACTGTAAAGAATGCCGCAACATGCTCTTTGATTATATGGAGAAACTGATGAACGGACATCAGGCCCGGATCGTGCAACAACACCTTGAAGGATGTATATGCTGCCGGCAGTACCTCATGGACCTTGAAAAAGCAGTCCATTATCTCAGGCAGCTAAAAAATGAATTTCTTCTCAATGATACCCTTCCTAACCGTAATACCGGGAATAAACAGTAACAGGGCTATGGGCTTGGCATGAATACCATAACCACATAGCACGATTCTCTGCCATGTCATTACTGACGGCTTCGTAAAAAGTCCGTCTGCTGCGTTGCGCTTCGCCGGAAAGCGGCTCAACGCACTTTCAGTACGCCTCGCCCCTTCCCGGCTTGCGACGCCTTGCATACTGAGCTTTTTACGAAGCCGTCGCATATATTTTCAATAGGTTTGAATCATTTTTTTCAGTTTAAAATTTCAATTTTTTACGATTGTATCATTGCTGTTCCCCACAGGATCCATCAGCAAGGCTCCCGGCTTAACCGTATCCATCAAAGGGCACCGACGCAACAAGCATCCTCTTTCTTTCCCCCATAGGCCGTCAAACTGAGTTGGAAATTTCCCGACAGAACTGCATAATATATATTCATTTTCTTGCTGCAAGAATGGGGTAAAGCGGGTATACCGGCCTTGATACGTGTCCAAACAATCCCGGGCCTCCAAAACGCGCCCGGTACCGGTTAAGAAAATATGTTGACATATGCCCCATAGATTTTCATGGTAACCCATGAACGGATGAACCATATGCAAACATTGACCTTGGATTATAGGGTTTTCCGGCGTTACCGGGTCAACCGGTACATTATAATTCAAACGCAACAGCATCCGGTCAGCAGATTTCAATGATATTCATCAACGGAGTATTTCCATGAAAAAAATAGCCATGTATCTTGTTGTTTTGTTTATGATAAACATCAACATTCCGGCCCCCGCTTTTTCAACAAGTCCGGACCATGATGAAACACCGGGATCCCCAGTGCCTGAAAGCATTCATGCAGCTCCGCCCCCGGCTGAACAAACCCCGGGGCATGCAGCCATTGAGGCGAACAAGGAAGCTGACAATACGGATCCCGGAATCATGGCCGAAAAGATTCTCTCGCGGGTTGAATCACGATATTCCGGGAGGGGATTTCATGCTGGTTTTCACCAGAAATCCGTCCTCGCAGGAATGGATATCACTGACACGGCAGACGGACACGCCTGGTTCATGTACCCGGGGAAAATGCGATGGGAATATGAAAAACCGGAACATTATGCAATCATCAGTGATGGCAAAACTGTATGGATCTATAAACCCGATGACAATCAGGTCATCATAGGCAAGGCTTCCGACTGGTTCGGAAACGGCCAAGGCGCCAGTTTCCTTTCCGACTTCGCAATTATCAGGGATACATTTGAAATTGCTAGAATTGAAAAACAGGGCGGCCACATCAGCCTGACCTGTATACCCAAAAAGGTCATTCCGGGTCTGACATCGGTAACAATAATTATAGATGACAACAGTGCGGATATTATTGCCGTCGAAACCGTCAATACATACGGTGATGTAACAAGGATCAGTTTCGGACCCGTGAAATTCGACGATAAAATCGACCCCTCTCTTTTTTTCTTCTCGATTCCCCAGGGAACAGATATCCTTGTTATGGACGCACCTCCATCTTGAAAAACTGAATTCTTCTTGTACTAACCGGATTTTCCCCCTTCTTAACGCGGGCAGGACAACTCTTTAAGCAAAAAACAATGTTTTTTAATTTGATCAAAACACATTATTCGGCTATCGTGTCTCATAATTTGACCGGGGCATAAGCTTTTTATCCTGGATATATGATTGTTTCCCCGTATACCAGATGCGTTAAGGCAACCGGCCGTTAATAGTAAACTATATATGAATACGTGGCTGTTTCTCGTCCCGGCTCCGGAGGTGTTTTCGCGGTAAAGCCTTGTCCTGCACCAGTTAACCCGGAGACACGGCAATTATTATAAAGATTCAAACCAAATAAACCGATACAAGATATAATGATAAAACCGACAAAAGAGAATCCAGGCTACTGGCATAGGTTAGGCTATGTTTATCTGCTGAAAAACCTCAACTGTGCCCAGGCTATTATGGAGATATACCAGATAATGACCGGCAACCGTGACACCCGTTTGCTAAAGGCGGTGACAGGTCTTGAGGGTGGGTGTGTCGGTTCCGGTTCCACGTGCGGAATCGTCTCCAGCGGAGCGCTTGCTGTTGCTCAAATCTGGGAGAATCAACTTGATATTTACGGTCCCAGGGCGGAAACCAGGATCATGGAGGAGGTGCTCGCTTTTACCAGATGGTTTTCCAAGCGCTATGGCTCCTGCCTCTGCCGCGAAAGGATAGGGGTTGATTTTCACACCGCCAAGGGCCAGTTGACCTATTTTGCAGGAAAAATGCTATTTGCAAAATGTATGCGTTCTGCAGGAGGTACGGCCAGGTACCTCTACCATGCCGCAAATGACAATACTCCGCCGCCACCGCCGGGCAAAAGGGACCATACACCTCATTGCGCAAAAATGGTTCTTTGCGGAGTAAGGGAACTTACCGGTGTGGGGCATTCCAGGCTGGAAAAACTTTCGTTTATCTTTGACGGTGGTGTGGCTTATTCAGGTGGTATCTGCGGGGCATTAACAGGTGCCGTAATGGCGGCAAACCTGGTATTCGGTATTAATACGATCGATGCAGGGCTATCCAAGATAATAAAAGAATTCACGATAGGCCATGTAAATCTTTTTTCAGAAAAGAAGATCCGTATGCCTGAGCCATTCGGTATAGGCAAAGCGATCATAACTAAATTTACAAAAGTTTCAGGAGGAATCTCCTGTGCTGAGATTACCGGGAAAAAATTCAACGGCCCTGACGATTTCAGGTTACATATGGCCGACTGTGGCGAATGCCGTGGACTTATTGATACCGCCATAGATTCATGCGTAAGCGTCTTGAAAAAATGGGCGTGAATTTAAACTGAATCCACAACCCTCTAGGTGTTTGCAAGGTTGCAAAATAAAGCCGGTCTTTACTCATTCATAATACCGCACGATCCCCGGCAAAATTGATGATATATGATATGGAATGTTTACGGATCTATGATTTATGAATAACAGCAGAAATACCATATTGTAAGTGGAGAGCTGCTATGCGCCAGATCATACCGAAAGCCAGACGGATCATGGTTGAAACCTCTCCCGATACCTTAGAAAATGACCTGCAGGAGCTATGTTCTCTTGCCGCGGAAAAAGGGGCTGCTCATGCCATAGCCATAAAGAAAGACCAGGTCGTTTTTAACGATGCAATAAAAAAGATTGTTGAAAATCACGACAGCTATCCCTCCATACACTGGCCCGTATCATATCCCTCAGACGACCTGGAAAACTCGCTGAAATCTTATAATAGAGGAATCCTGTTTGCCAAAAAAAAACCTAAAGGCATGACCGATTTTCCCACCGGCCCGGTTTCTGATCCGGAAATCCGTAAAACCTATTTCGCAGTTTACGATATAGCTGGACTCATAGAATCTGCAGCCTTTTACAAGGGATATCACCTTAGCCTCTCCCTGGCGGCCGGAAATTGCAGAAGCATTTTCTGCCCTGACGAGAAACGCTGTATGGCCATGCTGAAAGGCCGCACCTGTATACACCCGTACAAAAGCAGGCCGTCTATGGAGGCGGCAGGAATCGATCCGGCCGGATGTGCAAAAAACGCAGGAATACCTATGGAAACAATAAATGATTACCTTTACGGGATTTTATTTGTCTGCTGATATGTGAGAACCCGTTGAAGACTATGTAAGAAGCAGGTATTTAAACCATCTTCGCCATAAATTACTCGTATCTCAAATTTGACGGCTCCGTAAAAAGTCCGTCTGCTGCGTTGCGCTTCGTCGGAAAGCGGTTCAACGTACTTTTAGTACGCCTCACCTTTTCCGGCTCGCGACGCCTTGCATACAGAGCTTACCATGAAAATCACAGAAAATTAGCGCAAAAATTTCCTTTTCCCATATAAAAT
>CAYVIE010000125.1:0-9299 GCA_964451355.1 uncultured Desulfobacteraceae bacterium | reverse complement strand
TTTCATGCTCGGGGGTGAGAGTCACTCTCATGATTGTTTACGAAGCCGTCGCATGAATTTTTGATAGTGTTGAATCTTTTTCTTAGTATCAAAATTTCAACTTTTTACAAGTCCATCAAATTTTGTGACGGAAAATGATATATTGCCTTGGCAGCAGCCTGAGGATATAGTTTGATATCGCTGACTGGTTGCCTTTGAGCATCCGGCATATGGAAAAACGCTCATGGAGCCAGGTCATAATCAACAACTTACCAGGAAATCAACAGATGCCTGTCACCAGACCAACTGCGACAAGCAGGGATCGATTGGCTGAATTTCAAGAATTGGCAAGCCTTGCTCTGTCATGGGGGGCTACAGATGCTTGCGTCATTAAGAGAGATGATATCATCATCGACCCCAGAGTCAGGCTTAAATGCATGATACCGAAATGTTACATGTCCGGAGGATGCGCGCACTGCCCACCACATGGATACAGCACGGATGAAACTTCCGAAATAGTGGGGAGATTCGATACCGGAATCTTTTTCCACGTAAAGGTTGAAAGCGGGATCATCGCTGCAAAAGGCTTAAGCAACCACATAAACAAGGGGATCATAGACGATCACGGTGATATGCTAAATCTCGGCGGGCACTATATGCTGGTCTTTTCCATCGTTGCCAGACTGAGAAAAGAAGCAGCGGCAAAGGGATTCTCTGAAACAGCCGGCTTTGCTGCAGGAAACTGCAAGGATGTATTGTGCTTCGTGCAACCTGTATGCATGAAACTCACAAAACAAGGCAAATGCCGCAATCCGGACCTGAGCGTCCCATCCCTTGAGAGCGCCGGGATTGACGCCTACCTGATGGCTGCTAACGCAGGATGGGATGTCTACCCCATCGGAGGAACCTGCACTCCCGAGTCAGTTCCTCACGGCATGCTCATGGGCCTGATGCTGGCAAAATAGTTCCGACCTGAAGGAAAACGATGCATGACTAATCTATGACCGGGCAAAGCAAACTTATATGAAAATCAAAAAAAACATCCAGATCCTTTTTCAAAAGAACATGACGCCGAAACAGGCGGCAAACATGATGCGGGCATGGAGGACCTGGTACCATTTCCTGAGGAACCTGAGCGCTATAGAGGGATCATACTACAAGGGCTTGAAGCGCTTCCTCAACTTGCTCAAATATTGATAACACAAGATCTTGCTTGATTCCTATCCCCCGGGAGACGATTCACTCCAAGCCCCTCAAATACCGGCATTCAAACTCCTGGCCTGTTTCAAAATTCAAACATAAACTGGTTATTGTCCCATAACAGCTTGATAATAAATAATTTATTTATAAAAAATCATGATTTCCAGTCACGGATTCCACGATGAACCTGATTCCGGCTCTATTTGCAACCCTTTTCGCTCTCTTTCTGACGCTCCCATACAGAATCCATCTGTTTAAGACTCATGTCTGACAAAGGGATTCCTTTTTTCTTCGCCTCGTTTTCTATCGCCATAAATCTTTTGCAGAATTTCTGGTTGGTCTTCCTCAAGGCTGTTTCCGGATCAATCCCTGTCTTGCGGGCAAGGTTCACTACGGAAAATAAAAGATCCCCGATCTCTTCTGAAACCGCCTCAGGAAAGCCAGATGACAAGGCATCTTCAATCTCTGACAGTTCCTCCTTAATCTTTTCAATTATCCCTGCCGAAGAGTCCCAGTCGAAGCCATACCTTGCCGCCTTTTCCTGCATCCTGATCGCAGCAACGAGGGCCGGCAGGCTTCTTGGCACCGAATCCATGACAGAATTGCGTCCTGCTTTACCTGGTTCCTTTTTCTTTATTTTTTCCCAATTTTGAAGTACTTGTGCGGAATCTTCAACATTCAGCCCTGCGAATATATGGGGATGCCGTAAAACGAGTTTATCAGCCAGTCCCCGGGCCACATCGTCAAAATCAAACCACCCTTTTTCTTCAGCCATGACCGAATGAAAAACCACTTGCAATAAAAGATCGCCGAGTTCCTCCTTCATGGCTTCCATGTCATTGGAGGCAATCGCGTCGGCAAGCTCGCAAGCCTCTTCAAGGGCGCATGCAGCGATGCTTTCGTGATTCTGCTCCTTGTCCCAGGGGCATCCATGATCACCCCTGAGTCTTTTCATAATTCCTATTACTTTCTCTATGGGTTTCATTTATAGTTCCTTCAACATGACAATGGGTCCAAAAAATACACCCTGCGACACCTCAAGTTCAATATCAAGTATATAAGCCCGGGAAGGAATCCCGGATATCCCTGGAAACAATGTTTTTTAAAAAAAACAATATGTTTTACATTTTTTTGTTGACATAATCAAAGATTCACAATAAAAATTTCAACAATGCTGGCGCATATAGCGGCGGCAGGAAAACTCCCCCTGAATTCCCCCTTTACAAAAGGGGGAATTTTTTTTATAGCTACCCATTACACATTTCAAAATACCACAACATACTAAATTCTTTTGGAATTCATTGCGATTGTCCCGGCGTTTTAAATTTAATCACAAAATATGGAGACAGCAATGATCCGTCTTGAAAATCTCACCAAGTATTATGGTGATTTTTGTGCTGTAAGCGGTATCGATCTACACATCGAAAGAGGAGAGGTCTTGGGGCTTCTCGGCCCAAACGGGGCGGGCAAGACCACGACCCTGAAGATGCTTACAGGTTTTTTCCCCCCGACAGAGGGAGAGATCAGGATTGAAAATTATACTATGTCTGAAAACCCCATTGAAATCAAGCAGATGATCGGTTATCTGCCGGAATCTTCTCCCTTTTACAAAGAGATGCTTGTCTTTGATTATCTCAATTACATTGCAGCGGTAAGGGGTATTCCCAAGGGAAAAAGACTGCAAAGACTCAAAGAACTTGCAGATCTATGCGGGTTAAACGGAATCATGCACAAGTCCATTGGTGAACTATCCAAGGGTTTGAACCAGCGAGTAGGTCTGGCGCATGCCATGATGTCTGATCCGGAAATTCTAATTCTAGATGAACCCACCCAGGGGCTAGATCCAAACCAGATCGTCGAGATAAGAAGCCTTATAAAGAAAATCGGCAAAGAAAAGACCGTCATCTTTTCAACCCATATTCTTCCTGAGGCGGAAGCTACCTGTGACCGGATCGTTATCATACATAAGGGCCGTATAGTAGCAGACGGTGATGCGGAAGACCTCCGGAGGAACGCCGGGCAAAAGACCTTCCTGACTCTCGGTCTCAAGGGTGCGGATCCGGAAGCAGTGCGCCTGAGGCTGAAAAGCATCGAGGGTGTTGAAAAGGTCAAGACCAGGGAGCCCGGGCCGGATGGCATCCTGAACGTTGAAATCGAGTGCAGCCCAGAGGGTGATATCAGGGAGGATGTCTATGAAAAAATAAAGACGACAGACTGGGTGCTCGTTGAGTTCACCAGGCAACGCCAGACTCTTGAAGACATATTCCGCAACCTTACGATGGAATCCGGGGATACGAAGCTACTGCATTGATTTGTATAAAAACAATGATCTCGGTTTTCAGGTGAGATCCAGCCCTACCCGGCGCAGCAGGTGCTTTTATGAAACGATCCTGATTCAGTTTTTAAAGGTGGAGGGACAAAAATGCGAAACGCGGTATACATCCTGAAAAAAGAAGCCTCCGATTATTTTGTGTCGCCCATTGCATACATCGTGTGCGCCATATTTCTCATAGTTACAGGGTGGTTCTTCTTTTCAACCTTTTTTCTGTACAACCAGGCAGATCTCAGGAACTTTTTCTCCTTGCTGCCGATAGTTTTCTCATTCGTCATTCCAGCCGTAACCATGCGCCTGTTTTCAGAAGAGCTCCACAGGGGTTCATACGAGATACTTTTAACCCTGCCTGTAACATTCAATGACGTGATTCTTGGTAAGTTTCTTGCAGCTATTGTCATGACCCTTGCCCTGCTCGTACCAACCTTCGCATATCCCATATCGATCTCCTTTCTAGGCGATCTCGACTGGGGGCCGGTTATAGGCGGGTACATAGGGGCTCTCCTTCTGGGAGCTTCCTACAGTGCTATCGGCCTTTTCTGTTCGTCTTTGACCAGAAACCAGATAATTGCATTCATCCTGGGGGCCGCATTCTGCACAACCCTGACTCTGGCTGACAAGATGCTGTTTTTCGTTCCCGAATCGATCCTGCCTGTTGTAGCCTATTTGGCCGCCGGGACTCATTTCGAGAACATCTCAAAGGGTATTATCGATTCAAGGGATCTTCTCTATTTTGCATCAGTCATATTCGCAGGCCTTTATGCCACCTACATAGCGCTTCAGAACAAGGAGTAACGGGGATACGACCATGAAAACCAGATCCAAAACCGAACTATACATAAAAAGCGTCCTCTACCTCGTCCTGGTTATAGTCATAAATATTGCTGGCACTGATCTCTTCTTCCGGCTCGATCTTACAAAAAACAAGATCTACTCTCTTTCTCCGGCAAGCCGCAATGTGGTGTCAACCTTATCCGAGCCCATGACTATCAACGTTTTTTTTACAGAAAACCTGCCTGCGCCTTATAACGGCAACAGGCGTTATCTAGAAGACCTCTTAGAGGAATATGCGATTTATGCAAAAAAACCATATTTCAACTACCGTTTCTACGACGTAAGCTCTGGTGAGGAAGGAAGCTCGCAAAAGACCGAGGAAAACCAGAAACTTGCTGAAAGCTACGGGATTTTTCCTGTCCAGATCAGAATATTGGAACAAGACGAACTCAAGTTCAAAAATGCTTACATGGGACTCGTTATAATACACGGCGACCTCATGGAAAAGATCCCCGCAATCACATCAGTGAACCACCTTGAGTACCAACTCACAACGGCTATGCTGAAACTCAACAACAAAATCAGCAGACTGGCCTCACTGAAAGACAAGGTTAAGGTCCATCTCGTGCTTTCATCATCCCTCAAGGAGGTGGGGCCATACATGCGGGTGCCTGAGCTTGCCGAGTTTGCCCAAAAGGTCAAAGAGACTGTTAACGAACTTTCAAAAAAGAATTACAACAGGCTTGAATTCGACCTGATCGATCCAGACAAGGAGCAAAACCTTGACGAGCTTTCAAAAAAATATCCTGATCTCATGTTCCTGGAATGGCCGGAGATCAAGGAAAAAAACATAAAACCCGGCAAGGGTGCGATAGGGCTCGTCATGGAGTATGACGGAAAAAGCAGGACAGTCGCCCTGCTCCATGTCTTCAGGATTCCGATCTTAGGAACCCAGTACAAACTTGTTGATGAAAACAGTCTGAAGGAGATCATAAACAAGAACATGGAAACCCTTATAGGCATAAACCAGGAAATCGGCTACCTGGCTGATCATGGCACTATACCCTTGTACAGATCCGGTACTGATAAACAGCAACAGTACAACATCAGCCATTTCAGGGAAATGCTGTCTGATATCTACAGCCTGAGCGAAATAAAGCTGTCAAAGGATCAGATCCCAGACAGCCTGCCTTGCCTGATCATAGCAAAACCCACCGAGAAATTCTCGGACTATGATCTCTACCTGATAGATCAGGCCCTTATGCGTGGAACAAGCCTTGCGGTATTCAGCGACAGCTTCAAGGAAAACCGACCTGATCCCACAAAAAGATTCATGGGCCCCACGTATACCCCCATTGACACAGGCCTGGAAAAGCTGCTCGCCCACTACGGTATCCACATCGGCATGTCATACGTCATGGACAAGCACTGCTTCGAGCAGCCCATATCCAACAGGCAGGGAACAGGCGGAAAACGCCCCATCTACTTCGCACCGATCATACAGAACGAGAATATCAATCATGACCTTGATTTCATGAAAAACATCAAGGGGTTGGTTACGCTCAAGAACTCCCCTGTTTCGGTGGATATAGAAAAAATCGAGAAAAACGGGCTTAAAGCATACAGGATAATATCATCATCAAAAGAAGCATGGTTGCAAAAGGAAAGGATCAACCTGAATCCTTACTTCATCACACCGCCTTCGGATGATTCAAGCTACAAACAGTACGACTTCGCCTGGCTTGTGGAGGGTTCTTTTACCAGCTATTTCGCAGGAAAACCGATTCCTGAAAAGAAGACAGACGACGATGAGGCCAAGGCCAAGGATGAATCCGGGACCGATGAAAACAAAACAACACCGGTGAAAGCAGAACGGGAATTTATTGAAAAAGGACGCAATGCAAAAATATTTGTGATGGGATCTTCCGCTATTCTTTCAGACAACCTTGTGGATGAAAATGGTGAAACCCCGAACGCCTTATTCGTTGCAAATATCATAGACGCTCTTTGCGGAAGGGACGACATCGCATATCTGCGCAGCAAGACCCAGAGGTTCAATCCTCTAAAAGATATCACCCCCTCTGAGAAGAGAATGGTAAAGACCGTTAATATCGCTGTCCTTCCCGTTTTAATCGCACTGATCGGCCTATTGGCATGGTGGAGGAGATCCATGAAAAGGCGGCGTATTCACATGATGTTTTCAAAATGATCCTTGGAAAGCAGGATGTTTTATGAAGATTTGAGGGAGGTTCAGTAATTATGAAATCAAAAAAAGAAATAATTGTCCTTCTCCTGATTATCATAGGGGTGTGTACATACATATTTGTCCGCAAGTCGGGTGAGGTCCATTATACCCTCCCGGAAATAACTTCTCTTGATCAGGACGAGATAACCAGGATCGAGATAACAAAGGGAGACAGAACCGTCACCTTGAAAAAGGAAGGGGACAACTGGAAAGTCATGCCCCAAGGATACCCGGCTGATAAAAACAAGATAAAGCCTTTACTTAAAACGATAGCAGAACTTACACTTACAGACCTGGCTTCTGAAAAGGGGAATCCATATCCTTTCAACCTGGACAAGGAACACAGGATACATGTCAAGGCGTTTGCAGGTAGCACTCTTTTGAGGGAAATCTTTATCGGCAAATCAGCGCCGACATACAGACATACCTTTGTTATGATACCCGGAGACGAGCGGATATACTATGCAAAGGAAAACTTCAGGAGCAAATTCGACAGGGATAGTAATGAATTCACGGATAAGCTTGTCCTGGCCGTAAACCAGCAGGACGTGCAGAAGATAGATATCATCAAGGGAAAAGAAGAAAAGCATCTGGTCTTGTCCGCGCCCGAAGTGGAGATAAATGCTCAAAAGGCCGCAGAGGCCGCGGCAGCCGGAAAAGACCAGGAAAAGAACGGGGCGAAAGAAGAACAAAAAGAGGAAGTATCAGCCACAACCCCGGTCTGGCATGATGCAAGCGGCGAAACTATCGAAGAATCCGAGGTGCAAAGCCTGCTTGCTGATCTGAAGAACTTAAGATGTGTCGGCTACATCCAAGGAAAAGAGAAAAAAGACTTCAAAGACCCAATATACAAGCTGACAATCGAAGGAGCAGCGAGCCATACGCTTATGATATTCCCAAAAGAAGACGATAAGGCTGACCGCTACCCGGCGATTTGCTCGGATGTTGATTTTCCATTCTACCTTTCCAAGTACAAGGCGGAAACCATCATGAAGCATCTTTGTGTCCGTGAGGACTGATAACGTATTTTCAAACAGTTTGAACAGGTTTTCAGTATCAAAATATCGACTTCACCGTGAAAACACCTCCAGGGCCGGGGGAAAGACAATCCTGTTCGCACGCCCAAGGGGTGATTACCGCTAATCATAAAAGTTTACGAATGCACCAACTTATGCACAAAATGGATGTAAACCTGACTGCGCAGCCATAAGCGGCCGTAATGGTCCGGTATAACCTGCATTCTGCAAACGGGCGGGGGTAAACCCCGCCCCTACGAAAAACACATTATCCATGTATGAAACCGGGGATGATGGGATATACCCGGTTCATACGAAATACATGCTATATCTGTGCCTGTAACCGGGAGTGGGTTGGTAACGGCAGACAAACCCGCTTTATAAGTGGTGATACATAAGGCAAAAGGGGTGTTTCATTTTGACGGGATATGCGAAGCGCACGAGGCCTGCCACGTCGCACCAATACCCAAAACAAAATGTAGGGGCGGGGTTTACCCCCGCCCGCCTCGGCCACTCATGCAGCCAATAACGATAATATTTAACCCGGATGCAGATTGCGAGGCTGCATAAAGTAAGGCATGCTCAAAATATAATCGGAAAATCGGAACCTGTTTCACACACACTGATGTCGGTGCGTGTAAAACACGCATGGTAGAAAAACAGATGCGCAAAGGTTAAACCTGCTTGGATGATAAACCTGCTGGAATGATAAGCAGGACATCATATATAAAAAATCTCATTACGGGAAAAGCTTGTTTTGGGGAAGGCAAATTATTTCGTATCGTGCAATTCAGTTACAAATATTCAAGCACATATGCTTAATACCAAGAAAGATTACCACCTGACAGCAAAAGGAATAAAATCTTGCTTCAATATCTTAGCCGGATAAGTGATATCGCGTGGGGCCCCGGGACGATATGTCTTCTTCTTGGAGCCGGAATCCTTGTGGCGCTGATGACAAAGGCGATCCAGATCAGGAAATTCCTCTATGCCTGGGGGTTGATTTCCGGAAAATATGACGATCCTGCCGACCAGGGAGAAATAACACATTTCCAGGCCCTTTCCGCCGCCCTTTCCGCGACAATCGGCACGGGCAATATCGCCGGAGTCGCTACTGCAATCGCCTCTGGGGGGCCAGGCGCGGTCTTCTGGATGTGGATAACCGCTGTTTTCGGTATGGGCCTCAAGTATTGTGAATGCCTCCTTTCCCTTCATTTCAGGACAATCCACCCGGATGGAACCGTGAGCGCCGGCCCCATGCACTACCTGGAAAAGGGACTCGGGGTGAAATGGATGGGAGTGCTCTTCGCTCTTTTCGCGGCGATCGCATCATTCGGCATCGGAAACATGGTTCAAGCGAATTCGGTTGCGGAACCCATTGAAGAAGCCTTTGGAATTCCCAAGGCCTATACCGGGATACTCATCGGCATACTGGTTTTTGCTGTGATCGTGGGAGGAATCAAACGCATAGGCCAAGTCGCAAGCAAGCTGGTGCCCTTCATGTGCTTTTTTTATGTGGCCGGGTCATTGACGATCCTTATCCTTCATGCTGACGCCATCCCCGCGGCCCTGTCTTCTATTTTCAAAGGCGCATTCTCCCCCACTGCTGCGGCGGGAGGAGTTGCAGGAGCTTCGGTGGCTGCTGCTATCCGTTTTGGCGTGGCAAGGGGAATATTCTCCAATGAATCGGGACTGGGAAGCGCCCCCATCGCCCACGGAGCCGCAAGGACAAAAGAGCCTGTCCGCGAAGGAC
>CAYVIE010000124.1:0-9338 GCA_964451355.1 uncultured Desulfobacteraceae bacterium | reverse complement strand
GGCTAAAAAACTGGGCGGGGCAGGAATCAAAGTCATTGCGCTGGCAGCAGAAGAGATCGCATGAACACCTCCTCTTTCTGCACGCAACAGGCCCGTTTTTTTAAGTTGCTACCAGGTCGGTCTTGTGCAAGTTTATGTTTTGGCCTATATAAAGATGATGACCTCATGAATTTTCATGATCAGCAGCATCAGTAATAAGGAGTGGTATATAAGGAGTGGTAGCCACTCCTTCTTCAGGGACAGAAGCATGCATCATAAAAAAAGAAAGATCGGAGTCTTCATTGATCTGCAGAACATATACCTGGGAGTACGCCGGTCAACCTGCGGCGACAAGGTCGATTACAGGAAGCTCAAAGAATTTCTGGGGGAAATGTATCCTGATGATACTGTCACGCTTTGCGCCTTCACCTGCCATGACCCAAGCAACAAGGCTCAGGGTGATTTCTTAAATACACTCGCCATGATGGGCTACCGTGTTGTAAGCAAACCCATAAAAAGACTGCCTGACGGGAATATCAAGGCAAATATGGATCTTGAGATGGCCATCGAGGTATTCAGCCAGGCCCCCTTTCTCGATGAAATCGTTCTTGTCACCGGTGACGGCGACTTCACAGTTCTTGTTAACCAGATGTGCCTCATGGGCAAACTGGTCACTGTTATAGGGCCGGACCGCTCCACCGCTCCTGAGCTGATGCAGGCCGCGCATACCTTCATATCCCTATCTGACATCAACGGCATCATTGTTGACCGGGAGGAATTCTGAAACACAACAGGCAAAAATATGATATCGGGAAGCCTCCCTGCTCTTTGCCCCACAAACTTTTCATGCAATTGATTGATGATCTCGCAAAAAATCAAATTTTATATCTTAAGGGTCAAGTCTTCGTTTGACATTTATTTATAACATTGCTATATGATAAGAAAATTTTGCGCATCCTCGGTATGCTTTATAATTATACAATTATTTAAATAAGTTACATGCCGAAAGGAGCTCTGATGACTACACGGTCATGGCCTACCCCCAAGTGGCCCCAAGGGGTCGCCCGGGAGATAGACCCTCAGGAGTATTTGCGCCCCCTCTATTCAATCCTTGATGAATCCGCCACTGAATACCCTGATCTCACTTATACTATTTTCAGTGGGGCCACCCGCACCTTTGCACAAGTTAAAGAAACAGCGGACAAAATAGCTTCTTTTCTTGTGTCATCCGGAATCAAGAAGGGCGACAGGGTCGCAATATTTCTCCCCAATCTTCCCCATTACCCGCCTATATTTTTTGGCATTCTCAAGGCGGGCGGCGTCTGTGTAACCTGCAACCCGCTTTACACCGCGTCCGAGCTTAATTACCAGCTCAAGGATTCAGGCGCCAAGGCGGTCTTCTGCATGGACCACCCTGACTTCTACGCCACAACAGTAGAGGCCATAAAAGGGACAGACGTGGAGACCGTCGTGATCTGCAATATAAAATCCTACCTGCCCGGGTTCAAGGCGCTGCTGGGATCGATCCTGGGAAAAATCCCGAGGGCGAAGGAGCATGACCCGGCACACCTCTTTTTCGACGAAATTATAGCTGCAGCTGATCCGAGACCACCTGAGATCGAAATAGATCCTCAAAAAGATCTCGCTCTCATCATCTATACGGGCGGTACAACAGGGGTTCCCAAGGGAGCTGCGCTGACGCACACCAACTTCACATACAACCTTGCGGCCCTGGACGAATGGGGCCGCCTTGTGCATGAGCCAGGCAAACCGCCGGAAAAAATGAGAAGAGGTGGATTCCACACCTTTCTGGGGGTGCTTCCCTGGTACCACAGCTTCGGACTGACAACATGCATGCTTGCTTCATGCGCGTCAGGAAGCCGCCTCGTATGCATCCCGGATCCCAGGGCAGGAAATCCGCCTTTTACAGAGGTTCTAAAAGCGGTCCAGAAGTACAGGGCCACAATAATGCCAGCCGTGCCCACAGTGTTTGTGGCCTTCACCAACCATCCACTGCTGGACAAGTTCGACCTTACATCGCTTATAGGATGTTTTTCAGGCGGCGCGCCACTGCCGCCGGAGGTATGCCGCAGGTTTGAAGAAAAGACCGGGGCTGTTATATTTGAAGGATACGGCCTGAGCGAAACTGCTCCGGTGGCCTGCGCCAATCCCACAAGCCGCGAGGGACGAAAGATCGGCACCATTGGATTTCCTGTACCAGGGACAGAGATAAAAATCCTTGATATTGAAACAGGTACCACTGAAGTGCCGCCGGGAGAGGACGGGGAAATCGCCATATCAGGGCCCCAGGTCATGGCCGGCTACTGGAACCGGCCGGATGAAAACAAGGCCGTGTTCAGGAAAATCGACGGTAAACGTTTCTTTCTCACAGGTGATATCGGACATGTGGACGAAGAAGGCTATATCGTAATAACCGACCGGAAAAAAGATATGATCCTGGTGGGAGGCTTCAACGTTTATCCAAGGGATGTGGAAGACATACTCTTTACCCATCCCAAGGTCGCACTGGCGGCTGTTGTCGGAGTGCCCGATCCCAAAAGCGGAGAAGCGGTAAAGGCCTTTATACAGCTGAAGCCGGGAGAGACCGCAACCGAGGATGAAATCCGGGAATTTTGCAAAAAAAAGATGGCCGGCTACAAACGGCCCAAGTATATCGAATTCAGGGATGAGCTGCCGGTATCACCCATAGGCAAGGTGCTAAGGAGGGTATTGCGGGATGAAGAAAGAAAACATTAAAGAAAACATTAATGATTGATAGTTATCCCGGGCGTGATAATATGGACGTTTTTTCACCCCGGCTCCGGCGGTGTTTTTATACAGAGCATAAACTTTTACCTTTGTGTAACTTGCGGGTAGAGAATTATTTGCATGCCGGCCGGCCAAGGGATAGAGGAATACATTGTACTGAAAACGGTATAAAAATAGAGGAATGTATTATAAATACAAATAAATATTATAACCGTCTTTACGGTGGATAAAGGATGAAAGGCCACGGCAAATACGAAAAAAACGACCAGGCCTCCCGGGGACCTCCCGGGGCCTGTGTAAATATATGGCAAAGGACATCATGCAGATGGCATGGAGGAGGTTAAGCGGTTAATCAAACCAAAAAACGTAAACAAAAACCGAGGGAGGAAGAAATGAAAAAATTCATATTAGGTATGCTAGTAGTCTTACTTGCCATCCCGGCCTATGCTGCGCAGGGCCCTGACTTAGACTTTTCAGGCTATGTCAGGCTCCGGGGATACCAGTTCGAAAACTTTTGGGATTTCAACAGCAATGATGACTGGGACAACTGGTCGGTATTCCGCCTGAAGGCCAGCCTCCAGGCAAAAGCATCGTTTGATGAATATCTTTCAGCCGTTATAAGGATAACAAATCAGAACTACGGTGAAGGCGTTACATATGCGGGAGCATGGGAAGAAGACAACATAAGCAACAAGATGTTCCTTGATAACGCATACATTGATATGCGCTATTTTGCAGAGCTGCCCCTGCATCTTCGCCTGGGCCGCCAGAACGTCATGTATGGAAGCGGATTTGTCGTGTTTGACGGACAGCCACAGTATGCATCAACCTCCCTCTATTTCGATGGAATCAAGGCCACACTTGAGCCAAGGGACAATTGGAAACTTGATATACTCTACCTCAAGGACCAGGAAAATAATCGCGACAACGACTCTGATGACGACATAACCCTTTCGGGCTTCTACTTCACTGGCCACTGCCCCGTGCTCGGCGGCCAGCAGGAAGTCTACCTGTTGAACAAGAGCGACGAGGGAACAGGGGTTTCAAACGCTTACAGCGGCAAGGATATATGGATGGCCGGCCTGCGCCTGACAGACAAGTTCGACTGCGGGATCGACTATTCAATTGAAGGCGCATACCAGTGGGGAGATTTTGACGAAGGTGCGAACATAGATCAGGAAGCATGGGGGCTTAAGACAGAATTAGGCTATACCCTCAAGGATGTCGATTATACACCCAGGTTCTTTATCGGCTACACCTACATGAGTGGTGATGATCCCGATACTTCCGAATATGAAGGGTGGGATTCCTTTTATGGCGGATGGCCACAGTACGGGGATCTCCTGGCCTGGATGTACGTTGCGATCCCCCCCAACACTGCAGCAGATCCCACCGGCTTCCTGACCAATGCGAGCACCACAGGAGAAGCCAACTACACCAACCTGCAGATGCCATGTATCGGAGCTTCTGCAAAGTTCGGCGATCTGTTTGTCAAGGCATCATACACCATGCTGACGATTGACGAGGTGCAGACTCCCGGCACAGACGACGATCTTGGTGATTACTACCAGCTTACAGCCAAGTATATGTACACCAAGAACCTGAGTTTCTCCCTTTACGCCGGCCTGATCGATCCGGGTGATGCTGTTGATGACTATTTTGCCGCAAACGGTATCCCCCTCGATCCTGATGAAGCATACGAAGTATACTGGGAAGCAAGGCTTGATTTCTAACATCTTGCCCCATCACCTGAAGCCTGTGCGCCCCGCTTTCCTGCGGGGCGCATTTTTTTCCGTCTGAAAGTCTGAAAATATTGATTATAGGATCACTATTGATGTATAAGTTAAATTCAATGTTTTTATAAAAAACCAAAATCTTTCTTTACTGGACTGGGGAGGGCTTCCCCTCCCCCGCCATTTGAAATGAATTCAAATGGTTCCACCCCCACCCCCGGCCGGGGCTAAACCGCCCTCGGCCGGATGATGGACTTTTTACAAGTCCATCAAAATATAAAACACCATATAAAACTCCGGTAAAATAATTCATCAGCAGGCAAGGAGACAGATCCCATGACAGACGACACCTTTATCGATATCGATGAGAATACAGCATCCATAAACCACCTGAGGATGATCCCTGCCCTGGAGCAATTTTCGGAAAAGGACTTAAAAGAACTGCTCAAAGTCAGCCGCATCAAGACTTACACGGATAACGAACTCATTATAGCTGAAAACGAAAAGGATGATACTGTCTACTACCTGATATCCGGCAAGGTGAAAGTAATAAAGGGAGGAAAAGAGTTGATGATCCTCCGCCGGACTGGTGATGTGTTCGGCGAAATAGGCGTGGTTACAGGTGTCGCGCGCACAGCATCCATATATTCCATAGGACGTACAACATGCCTTGAAATAAAGGTGTCCGCCCTTGACTATCTTTCTGAAGCAAACCGGCTGATGTTCAAATACCTCCTGTTCAGGTCGTTTGCTGAAATCATGGCGAACAGACTGAAAAAGACCACAGAAGAGCTTGCCGCCGCAAAACAAAAAATCGCAGAGCTGGAAGAAAAGAACAAGCCCTAGAGTATCTTAAGCAGCCGTTCGTGTATATTGTCGAATCCGCCATTGGACATAACAAGGATTATGTCTCCGGCCCGGGCGGTCCGGGAGATATCTTCTATGATGCCATCGGTATCCTCAAAGTACCTCGCGTCTATCCCCATGGATAACAGATCACCTACCAGGCGCTGCGAGGAAAAATGCATCCCGGCCGGAACCTTGGACAGGAGCGGAGGCTTCCTCACATAGACAATATCAGCACCTGTAAAGGAACCGGGATATCTGTTCTGGAAGATATTTCGCATGCTGGTATTGGTCCTCGGCTCAAAAACCGCTAAAATTCGCCTGTTTTTGTACCTTTCCCTCACTGCTCTGATGGTTTCCCTGACCGCTGTGGGATGATGTGCGAAATCATCTATAACAACAACACCGCTCTTTTCTCCCCGTATTTCCTGCCTGCGCTTCACCCCTGAAAAACCGGCAACACCGGCACGGATCTTTTCAGGGGCAGCTCCTGCTTCTGCTGCAGCAGCAATCGCAGCCAGGGCGTTTTCCCTGTTGTGGGCACCCATCAGCGGAAACTCGAACCTGCCAAAAAAATCTTTCCCGCGGTAAACCGAAAATGCCCTGTCGGATTCGTCTGTAATCCGCCAGTATGAACCCGGCTTTCTGCCGTATCGAAGGATACGGCATTTTGCCCGGGACAGGACCTGGTCTATGTTTTCATCAGAGTCATGGGCTATCAGTATGTGATCCTTTCCCATCATGGAGACGAATTTTTCAAAAGATGCCTTTACCTCCTCTATATCTTTAAAGATATCGGCATGGTCGAATTCTATGGATGTAAGGATGGCGATACCGGGCACATAATGAAAAAACTTGGCGCCCTTGTCGAAAAATGCGGTATCGTATTCATCTCCCTCCAGTATGACCCACCCGCCATTGGCGACCCTGTAATTAGCCCCGAAGTCCTTTAGTATCCCCCCTATGAGAAAAGACGGAGAAAAGCCCGCAGCATCGAATATCACGGCTGCAAGAGATGATGTTGTAGTCTTTCCATGGGTCCCGGCGACAACAAGCGTTCTTTTCCCTGCTACCAGGAAATGATTTATTGCCTGCGGCATTGAACAGAAAAATAAACCTTTTTCTGCCAGGGACAAAACCTCGGGATTATCCCGGCGCACAGCGTTACCAACGACAACGAGATCAGGGGAGATTTCCAGGTGTTGAGGATCATAACCTTCAAACAGGCTTATACCTTTTTCCTCCAGGAACAGACTCATGGGGGGATATATACCGGCATCAGAGCCGGATACCCTGTATCCCATCTCCTTGCATGCCGCAGCAAGAGCGCCCATGGCTGTGCCGCAGACAGCAATAAAATGAATTGATGACACGTTGGCTGGGATACGGTTCTTTTCCCGGGAAAGAGGGGAAAAATCTGACGGAGTTGTTTTATGATCCATGATCCATCATCATCACCCAAGGGCTTTCATAACGGCAGCGGCTGCCCGTATGGTCTGATCGATTTCCTCATCGCCGTGGGCAGCGGATACAAAAAGCGCCTCGAACTGCGAAGGCGGCAAATAGATTCCAAGATCACGCATCTTTTTGTAATAAATAGAAAAGACCCCTGTGTCTGATTTTTTGGCTGATTCAAAATCAAAAACAGGATCAGGGGTGAAAAAAAGGCTCATCATGCTTCCCATCCTGTTGACATGCACCGGAATGCCGGCATCCCTGGCCGCCTTTTTGAAACCTTCCTCCAAACTTGCTGATCTCTGTTCAAGTCTTTCATAGAATCCCGGCTGTTTCAATACATCCAGCGTGGCGATCCCGGCAGCCATGGCGACCGGGTTTCCCGAAAGTGTTCCGGCCTGGTATACAGGGCCCTGGGGAGCAACCATTGACATTATATCTGCTCTCCCTCCGTAAGCACCTACAGGCAGCCCCCCGCCGATGATTTTCCCGAAGCACGTCAGGTCCGGACGCACTCCATAGATGGACTGGGCACCGCCATAGGCAAGTCTGAATCCTGTCATCACCTCGTCGAATATCAGCAACGCACCTGTACGGTCACACGTCTCGCGAAGAAGTTCAAGAAATCCTTCAGCAGGCGCAACAAGCCCCATGTTTCCCGCCACCGGCTCCACAATCACAGCAGCAGTCTCCTTTCCGTGGCTTTGCATGAATCCGGCAAAGGTCTCCTTGTCATTATATGGAAGGGCCACGGTCCTGGAAGCCACTGCCTCGGGCACCCCGGGACTTCCGGGAATCGACAGGGTCGCGACACCGGAACCGGCTGCAACCAGAAATGTATCGCCATGTCCATGGTAGCATCCCTCGAATTTTACCACTATATCCCGGCGAGTATATCCCCTTGCGACACGAACAGCACTCATTGTCGCCTCTGTCCCGGAGTTGACCATTCTTACCATCTCCACGGAATCGACAGCATCGACTACGCGCCGGGCAAGCTCCACCTCCAGGTCGACAGGAGCGCCAAAGCCGAGTCCCCGTTCAATGACATTGCAAATGGAGTCGATCACTTCCGGAGGTCTGTGCCCAAGAATCAAGGGACCCCATGAACAGACATAATCAATGTATTCTTTCCCATCCTCGTCTGTTATCCTGCAACCTTCACCGCTGCGGATAAACAATGGATCACACCCCACAGCCTTGCAAGCCCTGACCGGACTGTTTACACCGCCGGGAATCAACCCGAGCGCCCTTTGAAAAAGATCGTTAGACCGAGTAACCATGAAATTGATCTCCCAATTGTTTACTTTAACTTCGACTGAGATATAAAAAACGGTCCGCCTCCAACACGAATTGACATGCTGACTTAAATAAAGGTAATAAACGGATAAGCTATCAAAGAGCTATGGAGATGGTCAAGCCCCGTGCAAGCCCATAAACATTGTTGATGATCTCGAAAAAAAGCAAAAATCAAGAATTACCGCACTAATGAGAAAAACAATACAAAGGCTTAAAAAAACGGTTAAACTCTTGGAGTACGTCCTGGCCAGAAACCCTGATGAATATGGACTGGTCCTGGATGATGAGGGTTATGTCTCGATAAAGGAATTCATCTCTGCTGCAATGCAGCATCCCGAACTTCGCCATATCAAGAAGTCCACCATCAATGAGATAGTTACAAGCCTCATACCGTGTCCTATTGAAGTTGACAAGGACAGGATCAGGGCAACCGCAAAAGGATTCGTTCCCGTCGCATCTCCCTGCGCATCTCCCCCAAAACGGCTTTACTGCTGCGTTAGGAGACGGGCGCACACACACGTGATTGAAAAGGGATTAAGTCATTCAGGGGCAAAAAAAATAATACTTTCAAACCAGCCGGAACACGCCCTCATGATAGGAAAACGAAAGGATCCGGAACCAGTGCTCATATCCATCAATACTCAAATAGCCATGGATGCCGGAACAAAATTTCTCAGTTACGGCCAGTGTATCTATATGGCTGAAAGCATACCCGCCGAGGCATTGTCTGCTCCCCTGCCAAAACAAAACGACAAAGAAAAGAAGGGAGCCAAAAAAGGGAAAGAGAACACCAAAGACAAGGCCCGGACAGGCATGGATACGGTCCGGTCCCCTGTTTACGATAAAAAGCATCATATACCTGGCGGTATGACCTTGTTTCCCGGAGAAAAAGGCGGGCAAAAGAAATCTCCCTGGACAGATCCTTACAACAGAAAAAAGGAAAGAAGAAAAAAAGGAAAGAAGAAAAAACGACGCAAAAAAAGGCTGCAATGGCCGGACGAATAAACCGAAATCAAATCCGGCGCACATTTTCAATGAGCAGCCCATGGCCCAGACTATGATCTCAGACAAATTTTCCCGGATTTATGGGTAATAGATTAAAAGGGAATAATAGCAAACAAAAAATATTTGACAATCATAACAAATAACTGTATGGAAGCATTTACTTTTATGGGCCGTTAGCTCAACTAGGCAGAGCAACTGACTCTTAATCAGTAGGTTAAAGGTTCGATTCCTTTACGGCCCACCATTTTTTAT